>JALHDH010000317.1:824-1610 GCA_022839105.1 bacterium | reverse complement strand
TGGCGTAACTGGCTAATCGTAATTGCACCATCCATCAGAGCAAAATCACTTACCAGGAAATAGTTTCCGCGTTCAGTTGTTGCTGCAGAATAATAATTTGCATCATTAATTGTACAATAGCTGAACCAATTGGCATAACGGTCGGGAGGAACAGCATCAGTAATTTTGGGTATAGGTGTTCCATATTTATCAGGACTGGGTTTTCTCTGATCACTTACAAAGGAAGGACTGTGAGATGCACCACGAGTTACAGGAACAAAATATCCAGCATACAAAGTATTGGCAGTTCCACCAGGATTGGAAAGCACTACTTCGGAACTTCCTGTTTCTCCTTGATATAAGGAGACCGACACACTTGTTGGATTTGCAGTAAGTTCACCCCAGGTTAAACCAAAATTCTGAGTAGTAGTATTGCCTGCAGTGATAACAATTCCGCTTTGGGATGTCGGATGATAAAAAGTTCCGGGAGCAGAAACATTAGCGGAAACAGTTCCGGTAAGGATATTATTTATTTGGTAAAAGCCGAAATCGTCAGTATAACTTTGTTTAGTCCCAACTGTTACTAAGGCATTAACTATTGGTTGTGTGGTTCCATATTTATAAACATATCCACTTAAGTTGCCAAAAGTAGGAGCTGGCGGTGTAGAATTATCACTTACTGCAAAATCATCTACCATAAAAATAAAAGCATCGTTGGATACACACTGAACAGCAAAATATTTAGCAGCTTGAGGCAGAGTATAAGAATATTGGGTCCAGGTAGTAGGTGCTTCAATATAAGTTGTA
>JALHDH010000317.1:0-784 GCA_022839105.1 bacterium | reverse complement strand
AGCAGATCCTGCCAAATAATTTGTAAAGGCGGAATATGTATTCGTGGTTGTGGAGTATAATACTTTAAACCGTTCTAAACCATAACTAGAAGTGTATGATTTTGCCCAGAAACTTAAGGTGGCATTAGTATTTAAAGTTAGCTCAGGTGAAATTAACCAATCATTATTAGGGGGTGTAGTTGCAGCAAGACAATAGGCACCCTTAGAACCAAGATGAGGGTCTAAAGCTGTTCCGGCTTGTGAAGGGGTACATCCTGAAGGATTGAAAATAATGTATGAACCTGTATAACCTTGATTGGGGAATGTAACACCAGTTACAGAATAAGTAGCAGATCCATCCCCATCATATTGTGTCCAGGGGGAGAAAGTTAAAGCGAAATCGGTGTAATTTTCAAAACCATCAGAAAAAACAGCATATTGAGCACTTCCACTTAAAGCGATAGTTATAGTGCCACCATTAGTAACAATCTGAAAGTTTACATTATCGCTACCGTAATCCAGAGGAGCATAAGTAAACCCGAAATCGTGTGTTTGTCCATAAACTAAGCTGATATTAGAATTAAAATTGGTAGAGAAATCCGTTCCTGCTAAATTTGTTACGGAGGTTACAGTTAAAGTTCCTGTTCCGACATTAGCTAAGGTAAAGATATTACCAGACCGGCTTTCATCTCCGGGAGCTAATGTTCCAGCAGACCAGGTAGTCATATTAATTGATGCCTGAGTTGGTATCGGATAATAAGGTCCGGCTATATCATCAATAATCCAGGTTTTGGAGTTGGAGGTA
>JALHDH010000034.1 GCA_022839105.1 bacterium | reverse complement strand
AGAGTTCCGAGAATCGCGAACCGCGATTGGGGACTCCCAGCAGCATGACCTTGCCGACGCCCTGGCCGCCCTGGTCCAGGAAGACCCGGGTGGCCAGGCCGCCCATGCTGTAGCCCTCGAGGTCGACCTTCTCGGAACCCGTGGCCTTCTGGATGGCGGCGATCGAGCGCTCCAGTTGGGGGGCCGTCTCGGAGGGCGGCTGGAGAGTGTGATGGAAGACCTGCACGAAGACCCGTGCGTCTGAAGGCACCGTCTTCAGCGGCCGGGTCATGGCCCCGTCGGCGAAGAACTCTCCGTCCCGGACGTAGTAGGCCTGCCCGCCGTTGCGCCCGCCCTCGGTCAGGCGGCTGACCAGGGCCTCGAACTTCTCGGGGCGGGTGGTCCAGCCCGGCACCATCATGTAGGGGCGCTCCATCTGGACCAGGGGCACGTCCTGCAGGGGAGGCTTCCTGGCCATCCAGGACTGGGCTTCGGCTCCGCCGGCCCGATAGAGCAATCCGGCCGTGGCCAGTTGCGAGCAGGCCACCATGTCGGCCACCGGCTGGCCCAGGGGAGCCGGTTCCACGGGCTTGCGGGCAACCGGAGAGGGATGGCTGGCGGGAAGGGCAGGCTGGATCTTCACATGTCGGATCCTCTCATCCGTCCAGCACCGGGTTTGCAAACTGAAGGTGAACTCTGCGCCACCCGACCGGATCCCCGCGCGGCTTCTCGGGGCGCGGGGGGCATCTTTGCGCTGTGGCAAGGTCGGTCCCGCTCCCGGCCTGCCAGAATGGTCCCATGAAGGGCTGGCACCGGGAATGAGCCGGGACCTGGAAGGACGCTTCCGCGATCGGAGCGTCGCGCGCGATCTGCAGACCCTCGCCGACATGATCGGGATCTGGTGCGAAGGCCACCATGCGGACCGGGAGCGGCGGCCCCTGCAGAGCGAGGCCTCCGATCTGGGGTCCTACCGACGCAGGGTCCGGGTCTGCGAGGAATGCGCCGGGCATCTTCGCTATGCCGAGAAGAGGCGGGCCCTGTGTCCGAAGGATCCCAAGCCCTTCTGCGCGCACTGCGAGATCCGCTGCTACCGTGCCGAGGAGGCGGCCTGGCAGCGTCAGGTCATGCGCTATTCGGGCCCCCGCTCGATGTGGCGCGGCCATTTCCTGGACGGCCTGAGGCACATGTTCGAGACCTTCCGCCACCGCCGGCAGGCTCGCCGGACCGGAAGCCAGAACGACGAATCCACGGGCCTGGCCGGAAATCCCGACCGAGGGCCTTCCGACCGGGCCCCTGAATAGGAGACAAGACCATGTCAGGAACAGTCACCCGCCAGATCGTCCGGATCGACGAGGAGTTGTGCAACGGCTGCGGCCTGTGCGTCACCCCCTGCGCCGAGGGGGCCATCGAGATGGTCGACGGCAAGGCCCGGGTCCGTCGCGAGGAGCTCTGCGATGGCGCGGGCTTCTGTCTCGGCGTCTGTCCGACCGGCGCCCTGACCCTGGAGACCCGCCAGACCGTGCCCTTCGACCACTCGATGGTCGAACGCCTGGCAGCGGAGCGCACCCCCGCCTATATTTCCCAGAGCTGCTTCCGCTGCCAGGGGAGCGAGGAGACCCGGGCGCTGTTGCCGGTGCGGACCAAGGGTCAGAGCCTGTGGGTCTGCACGCGGTGTCTGCCCGGGTTGATCCACGGCTGAGGCCGAAGGCGCCTCGGAAGGGCTCTCAAGAACCGGAAGGACTCTGCCCCGCAGACCCAGAACTCCGCGCAGTTTCTTCGGGCCTCGGACCTCTTCGTCCCCGGACCCGGGACCCGGCCCGAACGGGGCCGGGTCTTCTTGTTGAACTTCTTGGAGTCCGTACGCCCATGCGAGAGGATTGGTCCGACGAGGACTACGCTGCCCACTACAATCGGCTCTATTCCACCCCGACCGAGGAGTTCCAGGCCTGCCTGGACCTGCTCGCCTTGGGGCCTGAGGATTCGCTGGTGGACTTCGGGTGCGGGAACGGGGACTTCCTGGCCCTGGCCGCAGACCGGGTGGCCTCGGCCCTGGGGGTGGATCTCTCCGGCCCTCAACTGGAGATCGCCCGAGGGCGGCTTGCGGGTCGACCGGGGGTGGAGATCCTGCAGTCCACCTTCCTGGACTTCGAACCCGGCCCCCGCCGCTTCACCCGAGGCTTCTCGCGCAAGGCCCTCCATCACCTGACCGACCCCGAAAAGGAACTCTTCCTGGCCCGGATCGGCCCGGCCTTCCAGCCCGGGGCCCTCTTCCTGCTGGAGGACGGCATGTTCTTCGGCTTCGAGCGCGAGGAGCTCGAGGCGAACTGGGATGCCTTGCTGGCCGAGGCGCAGGCCTTCTATGGAGACTCCTGGGAAGCCAAGAAGGCCGACATCCTGCACAGCTTCCGCCACGAGTTCCCGACCGGGGTCCGCCGCTGGGAGCAGATCTTCGAAAAGGCCGGTTTCAACGTCGCCGAGCGTCGAGCGCGCTCTTCGTTCTACGGCACCCTGCTGGCGGTCAAGCGTCAGTACCCTGAAGGTTGATATCACATGGAAGACAAGGTTCAGCTCTTTTCTCCGGGTTCGTTGGGGACGTGCTGGTACGGCAAGTACCACTACATGGAGCCCTGGGTGGGCTGCGGTCACGCCTGCCCCTACTGCTACGCCCGCACCCGCGGGGCGGTGACCAGATCCCTCCAGGACAGGGACACCACGTTCGGGAAGCCCGCCCTGCTGATGGAGCGCTCCGAGCTGCTGCGGGAGATCGAGCGCGAGACCGGCTCGGGGCGCCTGGAAATCCTCAAGCTCTGCCGCTACACCGACATCTTCACCCCCGAGTTCGTGGCCGACGGCCTGGCCCTGGAGATCCTGCGGATCCTGGCCTCGTCCCGGGTCCGGCGCATCATCCTGACGACCAAGGGCCTTCCCGACGAGGATCTCATCCGGCTGATGATCGCCCATCGCGAGAAGTTCTCCTACAACCTGGCGGCCCGGCCCTCCTGCGTGGTTGCAGACTCGGTCCTCTCCGGCTTCGACGCGGGTCTGGCGCCCCTGGAACCGCGCCTGGAGGCCGGGGGGCGCCTGGCGGCGGCGGGGGTGCAGACCACCGTCCACATGGACCCCTTCGTGGCCGGGCTGGACGATGCCGACGAGGCCCTTCTCCCCTTCCTGGACCGGCTCAAGCGTCACCGCCTGCACCGGGTCATGTTCTCCTATCTGCTCTTCTCCAACCGGATCATGCCCACGATGGAGGCGTCCGTGCCCGCCGAGGCCCTGGAGGAGATCATGGCCTCCTATGACTTCTCGGGGGCCCACAAGGTGCTGCCCGGCCAGGAGGACACCGCCTCCTACTCGCTGCGCAACGACGTGATCCGCGAGTCGGTCGAAAAGACCGCCACGATCCTGCAGGAGCGCGGCTTCGACTTCGTGTTGTGCTCGCTGAAGAGCGTGCGGGGGCTCTCCACCCGGAAGTTCAGCCGTTCCATGCTCTGCGACGGCAAGTTCTATGCCTAGGCTCTGGCTGGCCAATGCCGAGGAGGTCCTGCCCGAGGCCGACCCCTTCTTTGAAGAGTTCGTCCGGACCCGGACGATGCGCATGTTCCCCCGCTTCCTGCTGGCCTTGCAGCCCGGGGACTGTCTGGTGGCCCCTCTGGCGATTCCCCGGGATCATGCGGAGTACGTGGCAGGTCTTCTGGAACTGGGGGACCCCGGGCGCCTGAGCCTGGAAGTGCGCGGACGCGCCGTCCCCTACTCCCTGGTGGAGGGCCTCCTGGCCGACCCGGAGGCGCTGGCGGGCATCCGGGAGAGGACCGCCCAGGGGGCCTGGGTGCTGGAACCCTTCGTCGAGAGCCCACGGGTCCTGCGTCTGGGGGAAGAGACCGGGCTTCCGGCGGGTCGCTCCGCAGCGGATCTGGTCCGCTCGGGACGGATCGGGGAACTCAACGACAAAGCCTGGTTCAAGGGCTTCGCCGCCTCCCGGGGCATCCCCACGGTTCCCGGAGAGGTGGCCTTCTCGCATGAACAGTTGCGGGAGGCCATCGCGAGGATGTCCCCCGGCCACCCCGAGCTCATGCTCCGCAAGGGGGTCTTCGCCGGCGGGGCCGGGAACACCCATGGGTCGGGTCCCGAGCTGCTGGGCCGGATTCCGACCTGGTACGCCGGAGGGAGCGTCCTGGTGGAACCCTTCCTGGACATCGCCTCGGTGGCGGGCTCGCTGGCCTGGTTGGGGACGACCTCGGTGCGCTTCCTGGGGATCGACCTTCAGGTGATCCGGGACGGGAGCTGGTCGGGCTTCGACTACCCCCATCCCGCGGGAGCGGGGGTCGACCGGATCCGCGAGGGGACCCTGAGCCTGGGTGAGGATCTCCACCGGCAGGGGGCGCGGGGCTACCTCAACCTGGATTGGGCCTTCCTCCGGGGCTCGCCCGAGACCCCCCTGCTCCTGGAGTGCAATTTCCGGCACAACGGGTTCGGCTATGTCACCGAGCTGGCCGAGAAGTACTTCGGGCCCTCCTGGGAGCGCCTGGAGATCGCCAGCCGTGAGGGTTTGCCGACCTGCTCGAGGAATGCGGCCGAGCTCCTGGAGCGATTGTCGGGCCTGCGCCTGGAGGGCCATCCGATCCTGCTCTCGGCTCCCGGAGGGCGGCGCGGGGCCGTGCTGACCTCCCCTCCGGAGGCCGGGGCCTTCTCGGTGGCCGTCTTCGCCGAGGACGCCTCCTGGGTGAAGAGGGCCCTGGAGAGGGTCGAGGAGGCGGCTTGAACCGAGAACGCCTGGCGATCCTCTTCTCCTTCGTCTTGATCTTCGCGTTCAACTCGATCGACAACGCGATCGCCCCCCTGGTCAAGCCGATCAGCGAGTCCTTCTCGGTCAGCAGCGAACGCGCCCTGTGGCTGATCTCGGTGTGCACGGGCGGGACCGTGGTCGGCCTGCTCGTCGGCCCGGCCCTGCTGACCCTGGGGCGCGTGCGCCGGCTGTTCTTGTGGGTGCTGGTGGCCATGGGCGCGGCCCAGGCCCTCTTCGCCCTGGCCCCCACCTTCGCCGCGGCGCTCTTCTTCCGGGCGGTCTCCGGCTTTGCGGCGGGCCTGGTGGCCACGATCATGTGGCGGCTGACCTTCCACGGGATCTCCAAGGCGAACTATCCGGCCATGGTGGCCGTCCTGATGTCGGCCCGGCCCCTGGCCACCGCGCTGGGAGTCCCCGCCGCGGGCCTTCTGGCCTGGAAGATGAGCTGGCAGACCCCGGTCTGGGTGATCGCCGGGCTGACCAGCCTCTCGGGGCTGGTTCTGTACCTCTTCTTCCCCGAGAAGGCCGAGGAGGCCCCCCGCGAGAAGCCGGGCCTGCTGACCCCCTACCTGCGGGCCCTGGCGGTTCCCCACGCGGGGCTCTACTACGCGGGCACCACGATCAACCGCATGGCCTACTTCGGCTTCTACGCCTTCTGCGGGTTGTGGTTCGACCACCACTACGGGCTGGGGCTCAAGGACATCAGCCTGGCCCTGCTGGTGATCGGCCTGGCCGAGGCCCTGGTGAACTTCTCGACCGGGCGGATCCTCAAGCTCTTCGGGCACAAGCCGACCTTCCTGGTCAGCCTGGGGCTCTCGGCGCTGCTGCTTCCGGCCTTCATCTTCGGAGACACCTTCTTCGGGCTGACCCTGATCCCGGCGGTGGCGCTGATCGCCTTGTTCATGCTCCTGGATCGGGTCTACTCGATGGCCCTGGTGATCTCGATCCCCCAGATGTTCCCCTCCACCGGGGACAAGACCGCCTTCGGCTCGCTGAATACCCTGACCGCCTGGGGCGCCATGATGGCCATCTCCTGGTTCCAGGGCCAGTTCCTGGGCCGGCTGGGCATGACCGTCGTCGAGGCGGTCCTGGTCGGCTGCTTCCTGGTCGGCTCGGCGATGCTCTACCTGGTCCAGGCCCGCACCGTCTTCCAGGCCAGGGAGGAGGGGTAGACAAGGACCCCTCAGGGCAGCCGCAGCACCTCCCAGACGCGGTCCCATGCAGGGTCGGGGGTCAGGTCGTCCTTCGAGATCCGGACCTGGTGGCCGTCGAGTTCGGCCGTGATCCCCCGCCCCAGGAGATCGGCTCCGCTGGCGGGGTGATGGCGCAAATCCAGGAGCCCCGCGTCGACGGCGGCCTGCAGGATCCGGGCGGCCTGGGCCGGGTCGATGCGGGTCTCCCCGGCGGGCGACAGGTCCTGGTTCAACTCCACCCGGCCGTCGCCGTACAGGCGGGTCCCCTTCCAGCGGCCGTCGATCCCGCCGCCTTCGCCCCAGTCGATGTAGTCCGAAGCGTCGACTTCCAGTCGGACCGTCTGGACGGGACTGGCGGGCGGAGGCCCGGGTGAAGGGGCGCCCGGGCTGGGGGCAGCATTCTCGGTGTTGGCCTGGGGGCCGCAGCCCAGCATCAGCATCAGGGCCAGCATTGCCACGAATCGCATCGGGCCTCCTCCTGGCGCGCCGGCTGGTCGGTCTGCGTTGGCGCGCGCGCCGGACTGCGCTATCATGCCCTGCGACGAAAATTCTGTCCCGGTGAGCCGGCTTCCTGGTCCCCGGGCCCTTCTGGAGCCTCCCATGACCTGCAACGGCATCCTCTTCGACTTCAACGGGACCCTGGTCTTCGACATGCGGGTCCACGACCGGGCATGGGGAACGGGCGCAACAACCGCGAGATCTTCAGCTACGTCCTGGGCCGCGAGCTCTCCGAGGAGGAATCCCGTCCCTACGGAGAGCGCAAGGAGGCCCTGTACCGCGAGCTTCTCATGGCCACCCCGGAGGCCTTCCGGCTGGCCCCGGGGGCCGAGGAGTTCCTGGACCTGCTGGCCTCGAAGGGAATCTCGATGGCCATCGCCACGGCGGCGCCGCTCTCCAACATCCGGTTCTATCAGGAGCACTTTGGCCTGGACCGCTGGTTCCCTGAATCGCGGATCGTCTATTCGGACGGGACGATCCCCGGCAAGCCGGACCCGGCCATCTTCAACCGGGCCCTCGAGAGGTTGGGGCTGCCCGCTTCCTCCTGCCTGGTGGTGGAGGACTCGGCCCTGGGAGTCCAGGCCGCCCGGGCCGCTGGAATTCCACGCGTGATCGGTGTCCATGCCGACGAGGCGACCCGGGCCTCCCTCGAGCCATTGAACATGGACCGGCTGGTCCCGGACTACCGCTACCTGGATCTCTCGGTGCTGGACTGAGCCGGCGGAGGCCCCGGGCTCCTTCGCCGCAGGAGCCGCCAGACGGGTGATGGAAAAAGGACAGGGGTTTCAGGCCTCACCCCTGGGGGGGGAGGGTCTACTGGACACCGGCGTTTCGCGGCAGGCCGGGAGGGTCGGCAAGGTTCCGCTTGAGGTGGTCCGGGTTGAATCGCGTGCTTTTCTGTTCGGGGGGCCCTGAGCGCCTGTGGGGCGGGTCGATTCTTGTTGAGCCCCTTCTGCTGGTCCTGGCCAGTCTGGCCTGGCTCCTGGTCGTGGTGGGCTTCCCCCTGGACCTGGAGACCCTTCCCATCCGTCCGGACGAGGTCCGCCACCTGGGGTTCAGCTTCAAGACCTTCCCGGAGATCCGGGAACTGGTCGAGGCCCCCTACCCGCCGCTGACCTACCTGTTCACCTGCGTCTTCTATCAGATCGGCGGGACCACCCCGGCGATGGCCTTCCTGAGCACCAGCGTGGTGGCGGCCTGTCTTGCTCCGGCCTCCTATCTGCTGGCTCGGGGCTTCTTCGGCCGCTCGGGGGGCGCAGTCGCCTTCCTCCTGGCGGGCACCTCGGGCCTGGTCGTCGCCCACTCCAACTCCTACTTCACCGAGCAGATGGTCGCCCTGTGGACCCCGCTCTTCCTGGCTGCCTGGTTCGCCTCGAAGGGTTTGACCCGGCCCTGGTGGTCCGGGCTCAGTGGGGTCTTCCTGGGGCTGGGCCTTCTGTCCAAGCCCACCTTCGTCTTCTTCGTGTTCCCCGTCTTCCTCGAAGGGGTCTGGCGACTTCTCCGGGGGGCGCGACCGGGTTCAGCTCTTCCTGAGGGCTTGAGTCCGGTGGGAGAGGGATTCGTTCCTCCCAGGCCATTTTGGGGCAGGATGTGTCTTGTGGCGGGCCTGGCGATCCCTGTCGGCATCAGTGTCCTGGTCTGGAGCACCCTGGCCCGTGAGGGAGGTTGGCTGGCCCTGCTGGCCGGTGAACTCTTGCTCCTGACGGCCCTCGCCTGGCTGGCTGGTCGCCTGGGAAGCCGGACCGGGATGGAGGACCGCCGCTTCTTGGGGATCGCGCTCTTCGCGCTCCTGACCGTGGGCCTGGCCGGGCCCTATTATGCCGCGGCGGAGCAAGGGCTCTCCAGCCTCCTTGGAGGCTACGTTCTGTGGATGGGCACCGGGATGAACTCCAGGCTGGCCTTCGACATCTGGGGCCTCGACGCGCCCCTGATCCCTTACGAGAGCCTCCTGGTCCCGCTCGGATTGATGGGCATCTTCACGCTGCCCCGGCAGGAGCGGTGTCGCCCTCTGCTGGTGCTGGCGTGCCTGGTCGGCGGAGTCGGATGGCTGGTGGTCCTCTGTCTGGTCGAGGGGCCCGGCAACGGCCGCTTCCTCCTGCCTGCCATCCCCCTGGCGGCGGCGCTGGCCGGCGGGATGCCCAGGCTCTTCGGTCCCCTGGCCCCCCTGGCCGCCGTCCTGCTGGCCGCCGTCCTGCTGATGCAGCATAGCCCGGATCGATGGATGACCCTGCGCTTCCACAAGAAGGCACCCCATTTCCTGGAAGCCCCCAAGGAGGTCGAACAGTCCCGGGTACCCACCAACCTGCTCCGGCGTCTCCAGGCCCACGCCTTCCGGCCGGGAACCGTCTGCCTGGTCCCGCGCCGTTCCGAAGAGGCATGGGAGGACTTCATGGCGGGCCTGGGGCACGACAGGGGATTCTGGAACCACGTCGGCTGGCTTGCCGGCCTGAGGATCCTCGAACCAGTCGATCTGGGGGCCTTGGCGAGGGAGGGGCTCCCGCCGGGGGACCCCGAACTGGTCCTGCTGGGCACCCGCTCCGCACGAGAAGAGGCCGACCTGGCTCGGGAGGTCGAGGAACTCCTGGGCATCCGCCTGGAGAGGATGGAGAGCCTGGGGGATCGACGCTGTCGCTTCACGTTCTTCCGGATCCGTCGGGGGCCCGGCTGAGGACCAGTCAATCCCCGGGGTCTTCAGGTCACTTCCAGGCGGACCTCGCCCGAGCCGACCATGTCCTCCAGGGTCACCTCGTAGCGGACCAGGCCGTTCTCGGAGGGCAGCACGCGGGTCCGGTGCTCGACCGGGGCGCTGACCAGGGGATGGTGGCCTGCGGGCAGGGGGGGAGTCAGGAAGCGGACGTTCGGGGTGGCCGAGAAGTCGCCGCTCACCCGGCCCGAGTAGGAACCTTCCGAGGAGTCGTAGGTGTGCTCGACCTGCCAGGCTCCCTTCCCGGCGGGATCGCGGTACTCCATGCGGACCGGTTCGCCCTCCATCGGCTTGGGCAGGTGCGGGGCCACGCGCAGGGTGGCCTCTCCGAGGGCGGGCCTCTCGACGCGCGCGCCGCCCACGATTTCCAGCAGGGTGAAGGGAATCGAGGCATTGGTCCAGCCGAAGCCGGGGCCCTCGCCCTGGGTCTCTTCGTAGCGGCCCTTCTGGATGGGGGGCTGGCCACCCGTCTCGACGTTGTAGCGTTCGAGGATCACGCCGTCCTGGTCGTGGTTGCGCTGGATGGTGTCCAGCCAGCGGGTGGCGTTGCGGACCACGGCGTCATAGCGGCCGCCCTCGGCCTGGGCCTCCAGGGTCATCATGGTCAGGGGAGCCCAGCCGCTGGGGCCGTTCCACTGCATCTCGGGGTGCCCGTAGTCGGAGGCCATGGCCGCCGGGCCGTGCTCCTTCTCGAAGCGGGCCAGGTTGTCCAGGCTGCGCTCCAGCATCCGGGCCTCCTTGGGATCCCTGGGGTCCAGCATGCCGACCCAGATCGGAGCCACCGTGGGAGCCAGCGAGTCCTGGCTCTTCATCAGGCCCTGCCCCTCGCCCTGGAAGATGCGGTCCCGGAACATTCCGTCCTCTTCGTCCCAGCACCAGCGGATCAGATCGGCCTTGCGGGTGGCGGCCTCAGCCTGCCAGCGCGCGGCCTTGGCGGTCCAGGTGCCGACGGCCTGCACGTCCCCCTTCTCGCGGGCGTGCTCGGCCAGGGTCAGGGCCGTGTCCTCCATCTCGCGGGCGTACTGCCACAGGAAGGAGTTCAGCTCCACGGCCACCACGTCCAGGGCCCGGCCTTCGAAGCGCGAGGTGGTGTCGAAGCCCGACTCGTCCATGGCGAACTTCGAGTTGTCGCCACCATAGCGGGCCAGGCGCACCTTGTGCCCCTCGATCTGGTCGATGCCGCGCTCGCTGGGCCCGACCCGACACCAGAACCCGTCGTAGTCCCGGGCCATGAGGTCGTGGGCTTCGGAGAGCCACCGATCGGTCGATTCACGGCCCTCCAGGGCTTCGCGGACGGGGGCCGCCTCGCGGACCAGCATGGGCAGGATCGGGGGCTGGGATTTGTTGAGGTAGACCGAGCGCGCGGCGTTGGGCACGCGCCCCGTGGTCTTCAGAAGGTACAGCAGGTTGTCGGCCATGCCGACCACCGTCGTGCCCTGACCCTGCAGGTTCATGCCCCGGGCCATGAAGTAGCTGTCCCAGTTGAACTGGGTCTTGAAGATCCCCACGCTGGGGACCGCAGCGGGGTGGAAGTACTGGACGTTGGTCTCCTTGGCCACCACGCTGGGAGGGAAGGTCAGGTCCGGCCAGTTGCCTTCCACCAGGTCGTTGAGGGCCTTCCAGCCAGGGCGTCCGGGCAGCTCGCCGACGGAACTCGCCGGTGGGGAGGCCGGGAGGGCCTCCAACCAGCTCCGGTTCACGTCGTAGAATCTCTCCAGGGTGGGGTTGCCGCCGGCCTGGGAGAAGTCTCCCAGGAGCCCCCGCGGAAGATCCAGGACCGGCGAGCCGGAGGCGTCCCGGGGCAGCCCGGACAGGTCATAGGCCCGGTCTCCCAGGATCACCTTCTCGCCCGAGAGGGCGATCGGCAGGTCGACCCCACCGGCTCGCAGGACCACGGCGCCGTCGGTCGCAGCGTGGAGCCGGGCTCCTCCGACGCCGGCCTGGAATCGGACCGGCCCCAGCCGGACCGGCTCTTCGGCTCCCAGCGGGCGCCCTGGGCCCACCGGGCTCTGGATGCCGGCGGACCAGCCTCCGTCGGGGTTCTGGCCGATCCCGTAGAAGAGGGGGAAGAGGTTCCGCTCGCGCAGGTTGCGGGCCACCTCGGGCTCGAGCATGCTGGGATGGAGCTGGCGAAGGCGCCGGTCCAGGACGCCGGCTTCAGACGGACGCGCGGCGCTGCCCTCGCCGCCCAGATCCAGGAGGCGGGCCCGGCCTTCGGGAGACATCCACTCGGAAAGGTCGCCGACGGGCTCCTCGGGAGCGGGGGGGGCGGCCTGGGGCCCGGCCCTCAGCGCGGCCAGGGCTCCCAGTTCCCGAACATCGGCCTGGGGCGGGCGGCCCTGGCGCTCCTCCAGGGTGGCCTGCCTGAGTCCTTCTGCCTCTTGGGCGCGCCCGACGCGCTCCAGGCCCTGGATCACGGTCAGAAGATCCGTGGCGTCGGCCGCCTCCTGGGGACCGGCACCCGGCATGTTCCACGCCGGAATTCCGCCGGGCTCCGGGCGGAACTTCGCGAGCTGCCCCACCATGGAGTCGATCATGTCCCGCTCGCGGGGAACCGACGGGTCCAGGACCCCGGCCGTCAGGACGCTGTAGGAGGCCAGGGTGGGAACTTCCGAGAAGCGCTTCTCCTGGTAGTTCCAGTCCAGGAACATGCCGGATTCCGCGTCCCAGAGGGTGTCCAGGATCCTCTCCTTGCGTTCGGCCGCCTGGAGTCCCCAGTTTTCGGCCTGCTCTGCGAACTCGGTGGCCTCTGCCCCCGAGCTGCGTTCGGCCAGCGATCGGGCCATGGTCTCGAGGTCCTTCTCGGTCCGATACAGCCAGGCATTCAGGTCCACGGCGTTCCACGAGCCCGGGTCGCCCTCGAAGCGGGCGGTGTTCTTGACCCCGCCGGATTCGATCAGGGTGGCCTCATGGGAATAGTCGACGTCGGTATAGCGGGCCAGTCCCGTGGGGGTCAGGTGGAAGTAGCGATCGCTCCAGGTATTGCGGTGGTCCCCCGCCACGACGGCGTAGGAACGCGAGAGGAACTGAGGGTCGGGGTGCTCCTGCGCGGCGTCCAGGAGCAGCGACGAGAGCCGCGGCGGGGCCGAACGTCCGAGTTCATTCAGGCGCGTGGTGCCGGGCAGGGCCGAGAAGCGCTCGCCCAGGTCCAGCCAGTTCTCCAGGACCCCTCGGGCGGTCCCATGGGCTCCCAAGGCCTGGAGGCCCTGGACGGTGGCCGGGACATCGCCCAGATCCAGCCGGCCTTCCCGGCCCGGGAAGGGGAAGGGGAGGTCCACCGCCTCGGAGTCATGATCCCTGGCATAGGCCCAGGTCTGGGACCAGGCCTGGCGGGTCTCGGCGGGGAGCCTGGACTCGAAGGCGTGGCGGTGCGGAGCCGCCTCGGTGCCCGCCGGAGGGCGCGCCGGAGTCGGGGGCGCGGCGGAGGAGACCTCGGAGTCGAACTGGACCAGGAACTCGGGAGAGGAGGGGAGGATTCGGGGGGCCGGCGCCGTGGCGTCGGGGGGCTCGATCCGGGAGGGACGAGGGGGCGGGGCACCCGGGGGCGTCTCGGCCAGGGGAGCTCGAGCGCCGACCCGGAGATCGACGGGATCCGACGGGGGCTCCAGCTTTGGCGCCTGTGGGACGGCGCTTGCCGTCGGGCGGATCGGGTTCTGCTGGATGCTGAAGAAGTCGGGTCGAATCTGCACGGCACCAACCTCGACAAAAGGATGCGTCCTTAGGATAGATCGGGCCCTCGCCTCGCACAACAACCGGCATGTTAAGGTCTCGTCGGTTTCTCGGCAGCCCGGATTGCAGGTGCCCTTGACCGAGGCCGAGAATGCGCCCTGGCGCGTTCCGCATGGGGCGGGACGCCAGACTGAAGCACTCTGACGAGGTGATGGCCGTGGCAGGTCCCGATCTCCGCCGGATGGGCGTCGTGGGCGCTGGGGGCGCCGGTTTCCCGACGGCCGTCAAGGCGGATTCGCGCGTCGAGTTCGTGCTGGCCAACGGGGCGGAATGCGAGCCCCTGGTCCACAAGGACGTGCATGTGATGGAGCACTTCGCGCCGCAGGTGGTGGGCGGCATGCGGATCATGATGGCTCTGACCGGGGCGCAGCGCGGGTTCTTCGGAATCAAGACCAAGAACCGCCAGGCCCTGGAGGCGATCTCCTCCCGTCTGGACGGGACCGGGATCGAGATCACCCCGATGGGCGATTTCTATCCCGCCGGAGACGAGTACGAGCTGGTCCATCTGGCCACCGGTCGCCTGATTCCTCCGGCCGGCCTGCCTCTTCAGGTGGGCTGCGTGGTCAACAACGTCGAGACCCTGCTCAACGTCTTCCAGGCGGCCCAAGGCCAGCCGGTCACCGAGAAGTTCGTCTCCGTCACCGGGCTCGTGGCCCGACCTTCATGCTTCAAGGTTCCCCTGGGGACGCCATTGCGTCAGGTCCTGGAATGGGCCGGCGGGGTGACCCGGTCAGACACGGCGGTCTTCCTGAATGGTCTGATGATGGGCCGGCTGGCAGAAGACCTTGAAGAGCCCGTGGTCAAGACGACGGGAGCCCTGATCGTCCTGCCGGAGGACCACGAGCTGGTCGTCCGGCGCAGGCTGCCGCTGGACTCCAAGCAGCGGATCGGGAAGTCCGCGTGTGATCAGTGCAGCTACTGCACGGAGCTCTGCCCCCGGTATCTGCTGGGCTACGACGTGCAGCCCCACAAGGTCATGCGAAGCCTGGGCTTCACGGCGACGGGCAAGGAGCTCTGGAACCAGTCCGCCTCGTTGTGTTGCGAGTGCGGTCTGTGCACGTTGTATTCCTGTCCCGAGTCGCTGTACCCCAAGGAGGCCTGCGTCAAGGCCAAGGCCGATCTGCGGGCCGCGGGGATCCGGTCCGTCCAGGAGAAGCCTGTGCAGGTGCATCCCATGAAGGAGGGACGGCGGGTTCCCTCCCAGATGCTCCGTCGTCGGCTGGGCGTGGAGGCCTTCGAGAGCGAGGCCCCCTTCCGCGAACGGCCTGGCCAGCCCGGCCTGGTGCGGCTTCCGTTGCGCCAGAATGTCGGGATTCCCGCGGTCCCCGTCGTCTCGGTGGGGGCCAGGGTCGGCGTTGGAGAGACGCTGGCCCGGGTTCCCGACGGAGAGTTGGGAGTCGATCTGCACGCCAGCATCGCCGGGGTGGTCCGTCGGGTCACCGATCGGGAAGTGGAAATCGAGGGCTAGAGATGGCGGGAAACTGCGTTGGACTGATCGAGTTGTCGAGCATCGCCGCCGGGTTCGAGGTGGCCGATGCCATGCTGAAGGCTGCGGACGTCGAGCTCGTGCTCAGCCGCACCATCTGCTCGGGGAAGTACATGGTCCTGGTCCGGGGCAACGTCGCGGCGGTGGCCGCCAGCGTCCAGGCCGGCGAGGCCATCGGTGGAGGGGCGGTCATCGACAGCTTCGTGATCCCCAACCTCCATGAACAGGTCTTCCCGGCCCTGGCCGGAACGGGCTCGCGTGGACAGCTCGAGGCCTTGGGGATCCTGGAATCCTTCACCGTGGCCGCCCTCCTGGAGGGGGCCGACGCCGCCGTCAAGGCCGCCTCGGTCCAGTTGTTGGAGATCCGCCTGGCCGTGGCCTTGGGCGGCAAGGCCTTCGTGACCCTGACCGGGGGCGTCTCCGCGGTCCAGAGCGCCATCGAGGCAGGGGCCGAGGTGGTCGCCCGCAAGGGCGTCCTGGTCAACCGCGTGGTGATCCCCAATCCGCGCGAGGAGTTGTTGGCCGAGGTCCTCTGAGTCGAGGCTCGATGAGGCCTGGAGGTGGCATGGGCGAGTGGGGTCTTCTACAGGAGCTCGAGACTCTTCTGGGCGAGCTCCGCACCGGCCGGATCTCTCCGGTCGCCTTCCAGGAGGCGCTGCTTTTGAGGAGTTCGGCGCTTGAGGCCCTTCAGCAGGACCTCGAACAGATCGAGATCCCCGAAGAGCTCGAGGAGTTCCTGCGCCCCGAGGTGGACAGGGGGCAGGCGGCCCTGGTCTGTCTTCGGGACGGGCTGGCCAGGCTGGCCGATCCTGGGGATTCGGGGCTTGAGGCGGGTCTGGAGCTGACCGGCCGGGGAATCGTCGCGGTGGAAGAGTCCTGGGGCCGCCTGCGGGCCACCCGCGAAGATCTGGAACGTCGGGGTTTCCAGTCAGGGCTTCCCTGAGGGAGCCTGTGAGGACTTTGGCGTCCCTGGGGCCAGGACCCCGGCTCCGAGCAGTTCCTTGAGGACCAGTTCGGCCAGGACCCGGTGTCCCGCCCGGTTCAGGTGGATCGAGTCGTCGAAGTAGCCGGCTCTTTCCTCGTCGTCCATCCCGGCGAATCGATCAAAGCCGTCGATCAGGAGGACCTTCTTCTCGAGTGCCAGGCGCCTGGCCGTCTCCAGGTGCTTCGCGGTGCGCTCCCAGTCGTGCCTGTCCCGGAGGGGCTCGAGCAGGAAGACGACGCGGAAGGAGTGCCGGTCCCCCATGTCCAGGAGGGTCCGCAGGTTCTTTTCGAAGTGCGGGGGGGGAACGCGCTGGACCAGATCCCTTTCGGCGGTCACGTCGTTGAGGTCCGCCTGGCGGCGCAGCATCAGGGTCCTCAGGAGCAGGAAGACCCGGCTCCGATAGAGGATCGTCCGGGCTCTCCAGAGCGCGTAGGAGTCGGTCAGCACCTCGTGGTCATGCGAGAGGGCTCCGTTGGAGTCGTGGTAGCCGAAGGCCTCGACCAGGACGTCCGGCTCCAGCGGCAGCACTTCCGAGCGCAGGAGCATCAGTCCCTGCCAGGAGGTGTGCCCCGACATCCCCGCGTTGATCACCTGGACTTGCTGGCCTTGGGGGCCTTCCAGGCCTGATTCGGCCAGGCTCGATTCCAGGATCTTGGGGTAGGTGTCCTGGCCCGCGTACACGTGGGGGCCGCTGGAGATGACCTGGGAGTCGCCCATGAAGGCGATCCGGAAGGTGTTCGCGGGCTTGGGGCCGGTGTGGTCCTGATCGAAGAGGCCGGGCTGGGCTGAGCGATTCAGGCCGACGGCCCCCTTCTTGGAGGCGTTGGCGACGAGGGCCAGCTCGGGGTTGGCCTTCCAGAATGCGATGGGGTCGGGAATATAGGTTTCCTGGACCCGGTTCAGGGCGGATTGAAGGGCGAACTCCCAGGCCACGAAGAAGCCGAAGAAGACGAGCAGGCCGAGCAGTCGGGCTCGGGAAGGGCTAAGGCGCCTGGATCGGAAGAGCTGCCGGACCTTCAGGCTGGCAAGCCAGGCCAGGAGCAGCAGGCCAAATCCCTGGAGCAGGCCCAACTGGGCCCGATCCGGACTCAGGAAGGGGATATTCCCCGACATGAGCTGGTGGGGCAGACCCATCTCGGCGCCCTGGACCAGGGACCATTCAAAGAGATCTTGTTGGGCCAGCCAGGGCATGCCGTACTCCCGGGGATTGCCTTCCTGCTTGACGATCAGAGGCTGGCAAGGGCCCGGTGCCCCCCGGGGAGGGGCGGGCCCTTGGTGCGCTCGGCCGCCAGGCGACTACCTGGTGATTTCGAACTCGGCGGTGATCATCAGGTGGTCGGAGGCCAAGGCCGAGACGTTCCGCATCTTGCCGTCGGCCGATTCGTCGTAGTGGTGGATCCTGGAATCCACGAGTTGTCCGTGTTTGGATTCGGGGTAGAGGATGTGGTCGAACTGTTCTGGCGAGTGGGGGCCGGCGCGCTTCGGGCTTGAAGGCCAGGTGTTCCGATCTTCGGCGGGCAGGTGGTCCAGGCTGTCGCGCCAGGGCTCTCCCCCCTGGGCGGGGTTGAGGATCGCCTGGACTGAAGGGTCTTGCGGACCGTCGTTCAGGTCACCCGTGACCACGAAGAGGCGACCGGGATAGGGACGCATTTCCCTTTCGGCGATCTCCCGCATGGCCTTGGCTTCGCTCAGACGCTGGACGTCGGCGGGGGTCTCGCCGGGAGGCGAGGGGCGGCGGGACTTCGAGTGGGTGGTGTAGACCGTGACGTCCGCACCCGGGATCCCATCGACATCGACGTCGGCGCGCAGGAAATCGCGGCTGAAGCGGGTCTGACCCGAACCGTCGGCCAACGGGAAGGTGGAGTCCTTGTGGGTGACGATGGTCTCGAAGGGATACTTCGAGAGGATGGCCACGTTGATGCCCCGCTCGCTGTTGCCCGGGACGTGCGCCACGTGAGGGTACCTGGCGGCCAGGTCCTGGGCCTTGAGGAACTTCTCCAGGGTCTGCCGGGAGGAGACCTCCTGCAGGGCCACGATGTCGGCGTCCGCCTGTCGCAAATTCTCGGCCAGCGCTGCCTGGGAGGCTTCGCTCTTGGGCCGGGTCCGACTGCCCGGGGTGAGGTCCTTCTTGGCGAAGAGGTTCTCGACGTTATAGGTCCCGATCACCACCCTGGTCTTGTCCATCGCGCACCGCCTTCTCCAGGCTCTCATCCTGATGTCCCCTTGATTCTAGCAGGAACTCCACCCTGAAAAGTGACAGGATCATTGCCGACTCGTCGACTCGCGGCCGCGCGGGGTCAGGATCCCCGCTTCAAGCAGGCCCTCCAGGACCATTTCGGCCATGCGGGCGTGACCCGCCGCGGTCAGGTGGATCTGATCCTGGAAGAACGTCGCCTTGAGATCGGGGTCCAGCCTCTCGAAGGCGGCGTGGACATCCAGGACCTCGACCCCCAGATCCCGGGCCACCTCCAGCAAGGCCAGCCGATGTCGGGCCACGTTGAGCGTCGTGCTCGGGTGGGCGAAGGGTTCCAGCAGGAAGACGACGCGGAAGGCATGCCGTTGCCCCAGGTCGGCGAAGGCGCGCAGATTCTCGGCGAATTCCTGGGGACTGACGCGGGGCTCGAGTCTCTCGGGGGGGGTCCGGTCGTTGCGGAAGGCCTGGAAGCGAAGGATGGCGGTTCGCAGCAGCAAACAGAGGCGGCTCCGGTACATCAGGGTCCGGACCCGCCAGGTCAGCGGATCGTCGGTGAGGACCTCCCGGTCGCTCGAGAGCGATTGGTTGGAGTCGTGATAGCCGAAGGCCAGGACCATCAGGTCGGGCTCCAGGGGCAGAACCTCCGAGCGCGCCAGCATGAGGCCTTGCCAGGAGGAGTGTCCGGACATTCCCGCGTTGATCACCTGGACCGGCTGGCCTTCGGGGCCTCCAAGCCCGAGCTCGTGAAGGCTCGTCTCGAGCACCTTGGGATAGGTCGATTTGCCCGCGTAGGCCTCCAAGCCTGAGGAGATGACCTGGGAATCCCCCATGAAGGCGATCCGGAAGATGCCTGGGGGTTTGGCCCCCACGTGTTCCTGGTCGAAGATCCCGATCTGGAGGTGGCGGTCCAGGCCCGCGATCCCGGGGCCGGACTCCTGGATTCGGGAATGATGCTGGGGGTTGGCCTTCCAAAAGACCTTGGGGTCGGGCAGGTAGATTCCATCCGCTCTCAGGCCGGGCAGGGAGAGGGCCGCCTCCCAGGCGACGAAGAAACCCACCAGCAGCAGGGCTCTCAGGCAGGAGATCTTCCTGGCGCCGAGCCCCCTCCGGCTGGCGGTCCTGTTGAGGTGAAGCGAGAGGACCCAGGCCAGGAGCAGCAGGCCCAGCCCCGCCACAAGCCCCTGGACGACCCTGTCGCCCGAGAGCCAGGGGAGGTTGCCGGACATGAACTGGTGGGGCATTCCCGTCTCCATCCCCTGCACCCAGAAGAAGTCCAGGGAACCGGATTGGGCAAGCCAGAGCATCGCTTCACGACTCCGGGGTGGGGGATGGGATGCCGGGCCCGGGTTGGAGTCACCGACCCCGCCCCCGGGTGGGTCCTCCAGGGGATTCACGTCCCGACCCGAGGGGTATTCTCTTCCCAGAGGAGGTCCCCTGTGCCCTACGTTCCGACCTGTCCAGAGCAGGAACCCTTGCGGGCCGAACTGGAACGGTCCCGCGGTCCGCTGCTCGTCGAGTTCGGCGCCTCCTGGTGCCCCTACTGCCAGGCCATCCAGCCGGTCCTGGAGAGGCTCTTCGTCGAGCATCCCCAGGTGGAGCACCTGAAGATCGCCGATGGGAAGGGGCGTCGTCTGGGTCGTTCCTTCGGGGTGAAGCTCTGGCCGAACCTGGTCTTCCTTCTGGATGGGCAGGTCCGCGCCCAACTCGCCCGGCCCACCGACGCAGAGATCACCAGCGCCTTCCAGGCTCTGGCCGCCGCAGCGGCGGGGCCTCCGCTCGGAGTCCATCCCCGGCGGCCAGCCTGAATCCCGGGAAGCCCGGTCAGGCTCCGGATTCCTGCTCTCAGGTCGCGAACGGACGGGGCCGCGGGGTCAGGGTCTCCATGGTGCCCCGGGTGACCCCGAACTGCTCGTGGGCTCCCAGGGCCCGGGTCAGCTCTGCAGAGTCCAGTCGGCCTGCCAGCAGGTCGCGGTAGGCTCCCAGGACCCGCTCGACTTCGGCCCGGGTCTCGCGGACGAACTCGATTCGCAGCCTCCTGACCCCCGCCTCCACCAGATCCGGGATCAGGAAGGCCGCGCTCTGGGCGGTGGCGTTGAAGATCGTGTTGCGGCACTCCAGGTCCACCAGGACGGGATGCTCGCGGCCCAGCCGATCGCGCAAGGCCAGGTCGTGCTTGCGACAGGGCTGCCCGCAGGTCCGCCGGTCCCGGCCGTGGCTCAGCAGTCGGGCGTAGGAGCAGTGCTGGGTGTGGAAGGTCGGGATATGGTGGTGGACGGTCACCGCGATCCGGCCCCGGGGGGAACCTTCCAGCAGCGCCCGGAGCTGGTCTGCATCCAGGTCGTGGGCCGCGGTGAGGGTCTCCAGGCCCAGGCCCAGCAGATGGCAGGCCGTCAGCGAGTTGGTGACGTTCAGCGAGAAGTCTCCGTGGATGGCGGCGGACCCGGGGGTCTCGGAGAAGTGCATGACCCCGCCCCAGTGCCTCACCAGGATCGAGTCGGGATTCAGCGCCTCCAGGCGGCGAAGCGCCCCTTCCTCGCCCGGTTTCTGGACCCGGAGCGTGGCCAGGCCGACCCGGGCTCCGGCCTCTCGGGCCTGGTGCACCGCCTGCTCCAGGCCGGCGCCGTCCATCCAGTCCAGTTCGACCTCCTCCAGGCCCGCAGCCAGGGCGGCCTGAAGCTGTTCCGGGGTCCGGCACAGGGCGACCAGACGCGGCTCCCGGGGCAGGTCCACGCTCCGGACGCGGGCCAGGAGCTCCCGGCGCAGGGCCGGGAGCTTTTCGTCCTCGGCGACGGGACGCACGGGGGGGCGCATCAGGCCTTCCACCAGGTCCCGGCGCATCGGCTTGAGTTCCGAGAGGGGCAGGAAGAGCCCCGGCTCGAGCTCGTCGCCCTGGAGGGATTCCAGGATGAAGGGTGTCCCTCCGAAGGCCCCCAGCTTCTCGCGCAGGGTCTGAAGGTCCAGCGCCCGTCCCCGAGCCTGGGCCAGCGGGGTGGCGCTTTGCACCCGCCAGAGGACTCCTTCGCTGCAGGCCTCGACCTCCAATGGATCGCCGCAGCGGCCCCGGACTCGGAGGCTCACGGGCCGGCGGCCGGAGGGTTCGAGCCGCAGTGAGCGGCTGGCTCGGATGGCCAGTTCCGGATCGCCGGTCACCCAGACCCGATCCCCGGGCCGGATCCGGCCCAGGTTCGGGCCCGGGCGTCCGAAGCTCAACAAGAGGTCCGTCCCCTGGCGCCGGACCGCGAAGATCGGGCCGCCCTCCTCGGGATCCTCCGGGTGCCCCTGGTCGAAGACCACGCCCATGCCGGCCCGAATCTCCAAAGGGGCCACCCCCGGGCCGCTGGCCGAGCGGATCGAGCCGCCCAGGGGGGGCAGGGGCGAACGCACCTGCCCTTTGGCCTGATCCTCGCGGGGCGGCGGGGGGCCGACCCGGACGGTGTCACCTCGGGTCTCCGCGACCTGGCCCAGGAGGATCCCCCGATGCCTGGGAGCCCTCCCGTGGACCAGGGATTGATGGTCCGAGCCCGCCAGGAATCCGTCGCCGAAGCCTCTCGAGAAGGCCAGCGAGAGGTCCCGCAGATCCTCGGCGAGGCGGCGCTCGTCCTCGGGGGTCGTCCCGCGGGCCACGGCATCGACCCAGCGGCGCACGGCGCCGGTGGCGGCGTGGACGTAGGCGGGGCCCTTCTGGCGCCCCTCGATCTTCAAGGCATGCACTCCGGACTCCAGAAGGTGAGGCACGGCCCGGAAGCCGGCCAGGTCCCGGGGACTCAGGAGGTAGCGCACCTCGCCCATGGGAAGGTCCTGGCCGTCCACCACGGCCTGGTAGGGCAGACGGCAGGCTTGGGCGCACTGCCCCCGATTGGCCGAGCGCCCGCCCCAGGCCTCGCTGGACAGGCACTGGCCGCTCCAGGCGATGCACAGCGCTCCCAGGACGAAGACCTCGACCTCCAGGGGGGTCCCCTGGACCAGCATCCGGATCTCGTCCACCGAGAGTTCGCGGGGGGCCACCAGCCGGACGAAGCCCAGGCCCTGGGCGAATCGGGCGGAATCCGGGCAGGAGAGGGTCATCTGGGTGCTGGCGTGCAGACGGAGCTCGGGGCAGATGGCCCGGGCCAGCAAGGCCAGCCCGGGGTCCTGGACGATCAAGGCGTCCACGCCGGCTCGGGCGGCGGCCCGGATCAGCGGTTCGACCAGCTCGAGCTCCGACTCGAAGACCACGGTGTTCATGGTCAGATAGGCGCGAGCTCCGGCCAGGTGCACCCGGGAGACCACGTCGGGGAGGGTCTCGAGCGGGAAGTTGGTGGCCCGGGCTCGGGCGTTGAACCCGTCGTCCAGGCCGAAGTAGACGGTGTCCGCGCCCGCCTCGAGCGCCACGTGCAGGCACTCGGCGTCGCCCGCCGGGGCCAGGATTTCAGGAGTCCTCATCGACCCAGAGTGCGGGGCGGCCGGGGGTGGTGTCAAGGGCTCCCGGCTGGCCGGGTGCTGTCCGGCCCGCCAGACCGGTCGGGGCCTCCTGCTCGGGCCGGAGGGTTGGCCGCGCGTGTCGAGAAGGCCCGGCCCCATGTCCATCCAGCTCCCCCCCGGTGTCCACCGCATGCCCCTGCTCATCCCCGCCAGCGCCATCGACGAACTCGGGCACGTCAACAACGTGACCTGGCTTTCCTGGTTGCAGGAGGCCGCCACCGCCCACTCGGCCGCCCTGGGTTGGAGCCTGGAGCGCTACCGCGAACTGGGCGCGGGTTGGGTGGTGGGATCCCACTTCATCGAGTATCTTCGGCCCGCCTTCCAGGGAGAGTCCGTCGAGATCCTCACATGGGTGGCCACCCTGGAGTCCCGGCGTTCGCTGCGTCGTTATCGCGTCTCGCGTGATGGGCAGCCCCTGGTCCGGGCCGAGACGATGTGGGTCTTCGTGGATTTCTCCAGCGGCCGGTCGCGAAGCGTCGCTCCGGAGGTGGCCGAGGCCTTCCCGGTCCTGGGAGCCGACCTGGACCTCGGCCCGGGCGGCGCCGGCCCAGGAGGAACTCCCGCAAGGACAGGAAACTTTTCAAACTGACCCCAGCCTTGTCGCGCTTCCATGGGGGCTCGAGGCCGCGGGTCCGGGAATCCTACCGCAGGCCCCGCAGGCGGGGCCTATCGCTTGAGGAGGCAGCCATGTCCGAGCCGGGATCGATCGCTTGGGTGGATCTGACCGTCGCCAACGCCGAGAACCTCCGGGACTTCTACACCGCCGTGGTGGGCTGGGAGTGTGAGGCCCTCGAGGTGGGGGACTATTCGGACTTCGTGATGCGGCCGGCCGGAGGGGGACCCGCGGTGGCCGGGATCTGCCACGCCCAGGGAGTGAACCAGGGGCTTCCTCCCCAGTGGATGGTGCACATCACGGTGGCGGATCTGGATTCCAGCCTGGCCCGCTGTCAGGAGCTGGGCGGGAAGGTTCGCGCCGAGCCCTTCCAGATGGGGACTTTCGGGCGCATGGCCGTGATCGAGGACCCCGCGGGCGCCGTGGCGGCCCTGCTGCAACCGACTCGCTGAGCCCAGGCCCCGTCTCCGCTCGGGGGGGCTGCTTTCAAGAGGATTGGACTCGTCATGGACCCTGTCTTGTTGGCCCGGATCCAGTTCGGGATGACCATCGGTTTCCACTTCCTGTTCCCGCCGATCTCGATCGGTCTGGCCTGGTTGCTGGTCTATCTGGAGGGAATGGCCTGGCGCACCGGGGATCCCGCCTGGAGGAGCGCGGCCGGGTTCTTCGGCAAGGTCTTCGCCCTGATCTTCGCCCTGGGAGTGGCCACCGGCATCACCATGGAGTTCCAGTTCGGCACGAACTGGGCTTCCTATTCCCGGTTCGTGGGGGACATCTTCGGGGCCCCGCTGGCCGCCGAGGGCGTCTTCGCCTTCTTCCTGGAGTCCAGCTTCCTGGGGCTGTACCTCTTCGGACGGAATCGGGTCCCGGCCTGGCTGCATTGGGTCTCCATCCTGATGGTGGCCCTGGGAGCCACCATGTCGGCCTTCTGGATCCTGGTGGCCAACTCGTGGCAGCAGACCCCGGCGGGCTATGTCCTGGACCCGGTGACCGGCCGGCCGATCCTGACCAGCTTTGTCGAGGCGGTCTTCAATCCCTCGACCTGGCCGCGCTTCTTCCACACGATCACGGCCTGCATGGTCTGCGGGGCCTTCATGATGGCGGCCCTCTCGGCGGAGCTGATCCTCCGGGGAAAGGCCGTGGCGGTGGCCCGGCGCAGCCTGGGGACGGGCATCGTGGCTGCGGCGATCTTCTCGGTCCTGGTGGCCTTCCCGTTCGGCGACATCCATGCCCGCCAGGTGGCCCTGACCAACCCCGAGAAGTTTGCGGCCCTGGAGGGCCTGTATGAGACGAAGGAGGGGGGCGCAGGGCTGGTGCTCTTCGCGATCCCCCGGACCGATCCGCCGCGCCTGGAGGCCCGGATCGAGATCCCCTACCTGACCAGCCTGATGGTCCATGGGGATCCCCATGCCCCCATCCCCGCCCTGGATTCCTTCCCGCCGGATCGCGTCGCCCGCGGGGCCGAACTCCCGCTGACCTTCCTCTCCTTCCACAACATGGTGGCCCTGGGGATGCTCTTCATCGGGCTCTCGTGGTCGGCCCTCTTCTTCTTGTGGAAGGGGACCTTGCATGAGAAGACCTGGCTCTTGAAGGGGCTGCGTTATTCCTGGCCCCTGCCCCTGGCCGCCTGCACCCTGGGCTGGATGGCCGCCGAGATCGGCCGGCAACCCTGGATCGTGTATGGCCTGTTGCGGACCAGCGAGGCGGCCTCCAAGAGCGTCACGGCCGGAGAGGTGCTGGCCTCGATCCTGATGTTCGGAGTGATCTACGCGCTGCTGGGAGCCTTGTGGCTCTTCCTGCTGTATCGGAAGGTCCAGCACGGTCCGGAGGAGGTGGCCTGATGGAAGCCACGGGATTGCAGGTTTCCTGGTTCGTGCTCTTCTTCGTCCTGATCGCGGGGTATGCGGTCCTGGACGGATTCGACCTGGGAGTCGGCGTGCTCTCGCTCTTCAATCGCAGCGACGCCGAGAGACGGATCTATATCAACGCCATCGCCCCGGTCTGGGACGGCAACGAGGTGTGGCTCCTGACCGCGGGCGGAGCGCTCTTCGCGGCCTTCCCGCCGGTCTATGCCACCACGTTCAGCGGGATGTACCTGGCCATGATGCTGGTCCTTCTGGGGCTGATCTCCCGCGCGGTGGCGATGGAGTTCCGGGGCAAGGTCGAGTCCGCTTCCTGGCGGCGGGTCTGGGACCGCGCCTTCGGGCTGGGCAGCCTCCTGCCGACGATCCTCTTCGGCGTGGCGGTGGGCAACGTCCTGAGGGGATTGCCCCTGGACGCCGAGGGTGAGTTTGTCGGGACCTTCCTGGGCCTTCTCAATCCCCTGGCCCTGCTGTGCGGATTCCTGGCCCTGGCGATGTTCGTGACCCACGGGGGCGCCTACCTGGCCTGCCGCAGCGAGGGGGACCTTCGCGAGCGGAGCCTCCGGACTGCAGGACGCATCTGGTGGGCCTGGGTGGCGCTGTACGTCGCGGCCACCGGGTACGCCTGGTTCGACGCTCCGGCCCTCTTCGCCGCCAGCGTGGGCCGGCCGATCTTCTGGGTCTTCCTGATCGCGATGGCAGCCTGTCTGGGGGGCTTCCCCGTCGCCATCCGGCACTCGCAGGGCAATCGGGCCCTGTTCCTGTCTGGAACCGCCATCGCCGCCACCATCGGACTCTGTGCGGCTGCGATCTTCCCGGACCTGGTTCCGGCCCTGGGCATGCCCTCCCACAGCCTGACCCTGGTGAACTCCTCTTCGTCGCCCCTGGCCCTTCGCACCATGCTGATCATCGCCCTGGTGGGGATGCCCATGGTCCTGGCCTACACGTTCTTCATCTACCGCATCTTCCGCGGGCCCGTCCGCCTGGACGAGCACTCCTACTGAACCCCGCTATTCCGGGGAGCGGAATCGGCCATCCGCGCGCATGGTGGTGGCCCGATCCTGGCGCTCCTCGAACCAGCCGGCCCGGGACTCGGGGAAGCTGTCGAATCGCGGGACATAGGGCTTGATGTCCAGCAACGGGGTGCCATCCAGCAGATCCACCCCCCGCAGGTGTACGACGTGGCCCTCGATCCCGACCAGTTCCACCACGGAAATCCCGATCGGGTTGGGTCGGCAGGGAGCCCGGGTGGCGAAGATGCCTCGGGGGACCTGATCCAGGAAGGGGACCACCTCCAGGCGGGGAGCGCCTCGGCCCTGAGGGTCGTGCAGCTCATAGACCAGGATCACCCGTTCGAATCCTTCCAGGTCCCGCAACCCCGGCGCCAGGGATTCCTCAAGCTCGGCCCGACCCCAGGCCTGGCCGGCCCCGACGGGTTGGATGGGCATCCCCTCGGGGCTCTCCCATGGGGTGCGGACGATTCCGATCGGCTTGAAGGTGATGGCAGGCAGCACGGCTTCTCCTGGAAGGCTCAGTAGATGAACTGGCGCACGTCGTACAGGGCCACGGCCGGCCCGTGCGGAGGAGGGGCGAACCTCAGCATGGAGCGCAGCTCTCGGCTCTGGAGGCGGCATCCCATCCGACCCGGATCGTGGAGCCCCGCCTGACGGGCCAGGGCCTCGTATTCCGAGCCCGGGACGGTCAGGAACTCCGAGACGTAGATCCGGTCCTCGGGCCCCAGGGGCATGCGGTTGAGCATGGCCGCGGTCTCCTGGAGGTGCTCCTCGGCCATCTCCTGCCCGCCGACTCCGGTCATGACGATCGGGCCGACGCGCAGGCCCGCCTTCTTGAGCCTCTCGACCAGGTGGACCGAGAGGTCGGCCGAACCGGGCTTGCGCAGGAACTTCAGGACCCGCGAGGAGCCGCTCTCCATTCCCAGGTACAGCCGGTCCAGGCCGTTCCGATGCAGGGCCTGCCATTCCTCGAGGGTCCGATCGGTCGAGAAGGTGTCCAGGAACGAGCAGACCTTCTCGAAGCGTCGAGGTTCGGCCTCGGGGCAGTCGGCCAGGACCTCCCGGACGATGGCCAGGGCCTCCAGGAGGGGGTCGGTGGGGATTCCCACGGCGTTCGCCTCGCCCAGGAACACGCCCTTGCGCCCTCGCAGCGAGGGGCCGAAGAAGGCCGTGGCCCGACGGAGATGTTCGCGGAACTCGTCGGGGGGCTTCAGGCGGAAGGTGTCCTTCTTGAAGAAGTCGCAGAAGGTGCAGCGGTTGTAGGCGCATCCCCAGGTCAACTGCAGCACCAGCGAGCGGTACTGGTCCGGCGGGAGGATGCCGACCGGGCGATAGATGTCCAGGAAGGCCTCGGCGTCGGCCTTCCAGTCGAAGCGGGCCGGGGCCTCCAGGGCCGGATGGGGTCCGAAGCGCTCGAGGGCCTCGGCCAGGACTCCCTCGACCCATCGGCGCCACTTCTCGGCCTCTTCGGGTCCGGTCACGCGGCCCTCGTGGAAATGGCAGGCCGGCATCGTGGTCTGGGGGTCCACGTTGTGGGAGATCTCCAGGACCCGGCCATCCAGGCCCCGCCTCCAGATGGAGCCCTGGGAGGAGAACGAGAAGAGCCTGCCAGCCGGATCGAAGGTCAGGATCTCCAGGCGATCCCGGATCAGCCGGGTCTTCTCGGGCTCCCACTCCAGGCGCAGCAAGGGCTGGCGGGGGGCGCGGGGCAACTCCAGGAATCCGCCGCGCTGTCCCGCCAGGCTCTCGGTGGCGGGGCAGGAGGTGCCGTGATCGGGTCGTCTCGAGGTGCTCATCGGCCCCCGCAGCACTCTCCGCCCAGGCCGTGCCCCGAACAGGTCCAGGCACGCTCCAGTCGCCGGACCTGACCCTCCAGGATGGCCTGGAGGGTCTGCTCCAGGGTCTCGGCCGCGGTCACGAAGACCGGGATGCCCAGGCTTTTCAGCGAGTTCAGGGTCTCCTGCCCGATTCCGTGGCAGAAAACCGCATCGACCGGGCGCTCGCCCAGGCCTTGCTCCTGGCCTGAAGCCTGGCGGGGCAGGAACTCCACCTCGAGGGTCTCGGCATCCAGCAGGGCCAGGAAGGGGGCGTCTTCAAAGGTGTCGTGAACCTGACTTTGCAGTCCGTTCTCGTCCCGGGTGGGCAGGCAGATGTTCAAGTTCGCTCTCCCTGGGTCTGGTTCGGGTGTGAAACCCGGTTGGCGTGCCCGAGCCTACGCGGTCAGGAGCCACCCTCCTGCCTGGAGGAAGGCCCGTCGGACTGCCAGTCGCGCTTCAGGGGGCCCAGGGGCAGGGCGGCCAGGAGCGTCAGCAGGGCCACCCCCAGCAGGATGGCCAGCATCCGGGCGGTGGGCTGGCCCTCCTGCATCCGGGCCGCGGCCAGGACCCAGGCCGTGCGGACCCATTCCAGGGCGAAGACCCCCAGCATCCACTGCAGGGGGCGCACGGCCGAAGGGCTGCGCAGCAGCAGGACCAGGGGAGCCAGCAGCGCCAGCAGGGCCTGCGGCCACAGCCCCCAGCGGTACAGATGGGCGGCCATGAGCCCGCAGGCCACCACCATGGGCAGGACGCGAAGCCAGGTCATGGGGGCATGGTAGCACGTTTCCGGGGTCTCAGGCCTGTGCTCCTTGGCTCCGGGTGCCGTCCGGTGAGCCAGGCCGTCCCCGGCCGCTTGCCCGCCCGAGCCCGACGGGGAATCGTCGGGCCCGGGAGGGCAGGGATCAGGCCAGGCGCTCGAGGGGGAAGGGGGGGCTGGAGAGCGGCCGCACGGCCAGGGACAACAACAGCATCTCGTTGTCGTCCGAGGCGATGCGGTTGGAGGACAGGGCGTCGCACTCCTGGCATCGGTGGATCAGGGCCCACTCGCCGTCGGAGCGGACCCAGACCGCCACGGGCTCCATCACCCCGGCACAGCAGGCCGCCCGGTCTCCCGGTCGGTTGTCCAGGTGCCGGCTGTGCAGGCATCGCGGGCAGTGGTTGCGGTGACGGGTTCCGCCCCCCGAGGTCGGCACCACCTCTCCACACCGGACGCACCGGAACGAGTCGGTCGGCTCGGCCTGCTCTCCCTCCACCAGACGCCGGTAGCTCTGGTAGTGGAAGCGGGGCAGGGCTCCTTCCCGGACGGCCCGTCGGACCGCGCAGTCGGGCTCGACCAGGTGGGTGCAGTCGCGGAAGCGGCAGCCCCCGGCGTGTTGCAGGACGTCGCTGAAGCCTTCGGCGATCTCGGCCGTGCCGAGGTCGTCGGTCCCCAACTCCCGCAAGCCCGGGGTGTCGAGAAGCCAGGTCCCTGGTCCCAACCGGGCCAGGTTGGAGGTGGTCGTACAGTGTCGACCGCGTCGCTCCCCCTTGCGGAGCCGAGCGGTGGGGCGGGTCGGACCCCCCAGGGCGGCGGCCAGGGAAGTCTTGCCGACTCCGCTGTGGCCCAGCAGAACCGCGGTGTGCCCCTCCAGGAGCATTCGCAGTTCAGGAAGGCCCTGGCCCGTGGTCGCCGAGCAGGCCAGCACCGGGATTCCCTGTTCGCGGTAGGCCTCCAGGACCTCCGGTTCCGGTTCGCCTGGATCCGCCAGGTCGATCTTGTTCAGGCAGATCGCCGGGCGGATGCCTCCGGCTTGAAGCCGGAGCAGGAAGCGGTCGACCAGTCCCAGACGGAGGCGAGGCTGGGTGGAGGTGACGACCACCACCCCCAGGTCCACGTTGGCGGCCAGGAGCTTGCGCTTCTCGGGACTCGAGGGGGAGGGGCGCCACAGGGTGGAGGCCCGAGGGAGGATCTCCAGGACTCGCGGAGCGCCGGGTCCTGGCGCCAGTCGCGCGCGATCGCCCGGGACCGCTTCGAGCCCGGCGGGAAGGGGGCAGAGCACCTCCTCCTCGTCCAACAGCAGCCGGCAGTGGCCTCGGAGGATCGCCGAGATGGTGGCCTGGGGTTGTGAGGCGCCTTCACCCGGATTCGTGCCGGGAGGTCGGGGGCGAGGTCGCTCTGCTCGCCTGGGCTTTCGGGGTCTTCGGTCGCGTGCCCGGGGGGGCAAAGCGAACTCCTCCTCCGAGCGGTCCCAGTGGAGCAGGGGATTGTGGGGGACTGCGGGACCCGGCTCATCCGGGAAGCCCAGTTTGCTGGATTCAAAGGCCTGCAAGGTCGGATACCCTTTCGCATGGACGGGGCCTTGAGCCTGAATCCAGCCGGGAGCGGGGAACGCCACTCAAGAGACGGCTCGGAGAACTGGAGGCCGGCACGGGGGGGACCTTGCGGGTCCGCCTTCCGGCTTTCAGATCGGGGCCGCTTCCTGGGGGTGGAGTTCCACGGTCGGGCGGAATCCAGGTCGAAGGCTCGCGACAGACGGCGAGGTCCTGACAGGTGCGCGCACGCACAGACCGGCTGGAATGCTGGAAAGAATCCAGGGCCAGGAGGGGTCGTCCCGGAGAGGGCGCAGGCAGGCGCCTGGGAACGGCTCAGGGCCGTCAATCAGGCTTGCCTGGGGACCGAAACCTCAGAGAGGCCGGGCGGGGCGCAGGCTGGCAGGAGCGGAGTTCACGACCATGGCAGACATCAAGCACCCCTTTCTTCCGCGGGGAGGTCCCCGGGTGCGCAAACCTTAGCGTCGGTGCGCGGGGTTGTCAAGGGAGTGGTGGATTCAATGTGCTGATCCTGAGCGTCGGCGAATATGTGTTTGATTGCCGGCAGGTACGAAGGCCCCCTGCGCGTGGTCGTCATCACACAACCACAGCCAGGTGCAGGAAATCCTGGATTGAAACGGCGACCAGGCAGCCCGCCTCGACCCTACCTGTAAACGTCGCTGCGATGGCCGACTTTGACGACCCAGACCGTCAGTTCCTGGTCCTGGATGGAATACACGATGCGGTAGACCCCCTGCCGGACACGGTAACGCTCTTGAGTCGCCAGCTTTTCGCAGCCTCGAGGGCGGGGATCCCGCGCCAGGTCGGCGATCCGTTCCAGGATGCGGAGGCGATCCGTTCGGGGAATCCGCTCCAGGTCCCGGCGCACGGACTCCCTGAAGAAGACCCTATATGAGGCCATCCGCCGCAAGCCTCCTGAGCATGTCCTCGTAGCTGACCAGGGGCTCGCCGACACGGTCTTGGAAGGCAGCCAGGTCCGCAGCGTCCTCGGCCAGCGATTCCCGCACCGCTGCGTTGATCAGGTCGGATATGGACCGAGAGGTCTCAAGTGCCTTCAAACGCAACGCCAGATGGAGGGCCGGATCCAGATAGACGGTCGATCTTCGGGCTTGGCCTGCCATTTCTCACACTCCCCAGTCGGAGGTTCTGCTGCTTGTGGACGCAGGATCTTCCTGATATCTCGATCGTAGCGTCGTGACGTCCAGGCGTCAATCGCCCCGGTTGCGGGTCGATTCCAGACCAAGGCGGCCCTCTCCGACATCCTGGGCCGGCCCGACACCGGCCCGGCTCCCACCCGTTCCCCCGCCGGAGCGGCGGAACCCACTCCGATCTCCCTTCGTTCCCGAGAAATTCAGATCTCTCCCTCGTTGTGCCCGCCGTGCTGAAGGCTTGGAACTCCCTACGCAGTTGGCGGCTCCCCTGTCGGAACGGGAGGCCCGTGGGTGTCCTGTTCCCACCCCCCCCCTGGATTCCGGCTCGGCCGGAGTTATAATCATGTCCGACATGGACTTCGCCTTCCTTCCGGGCCAGGGCTTCGACTGCATCCGCTGCGGTCAGTGCTGTCGCGGGGGGTGGGGCGTGGAGGTGGAGGAGGGCTGTCGGCAGCGCCTGGAGGGTTCGGCCCTGCTGGCCCGCCTCGAGGAGGGCGGCCCGGTCCTGATTCCGGCCGGGCCGGAGCACAGGGCCGCCGAACGCGAAGGTCATTGCGTCTTCCTCGACGATCGCGGGCTTTGCGCGATCCAGGCGGAGTTCGGAGAGGACTCCAAGCCTCAGGGATGCACCCGCTTCCCCTTCCTCTTGATCCAGACCCCGGAGGCCCTGCTGGTGGGGGTCTCCTTCTGCTGTCCGGCCGTGCAGCGAAACCACGGCCGCCCTCTGCCGGATTGGAGGGATTGGCTGGAAGCCCGGGCGACTCCCTGCCCTCGGGTGGGCTTCCGACCCTTGCAGGCCGGCGCAGGGCAGACCTTGGATTGGCAGGATTACCTTCGCCTGGAGGAGGGGCTTCACCAGGACGTGCTCGGGCCCGATCCGGCCCGGGCCCTCTTCCGACGCCTTCAGGGGTTCTGCCGCGGCCTGAAGGGAACCCCGGTCGGCTCGGGAGACCTGGACCCCGGCCTGCTGGTGTTGCGACCCTATGCGCTGGCGGCCCTGGTCGGCACCCTCGAGGCCCCAACTCCCCAGGAGGCTCCCGGGCTATCCCGTGTCCTCCTCTTCGGGGAGGAGGTGCGTCTGCACCGGTTCGGCTGGCAGGGGGACCCGGAGTTCCTGCTCGCCCGCCTCGATCAGTCCGGGCCGCCCGAGCTCGAGCATGAGATCGCTCGATACCTCCAGGCCCTGCTCTTCCGCAAGTGGCCGGCCACCGAACGCCCGGTCCTGCAGAACCTGCTCCTGCTGGCCCTGGTGCCTTGGCTGGTGCGCCTGTATGCCTGGGCGGCCGCCGCCGCCCGCAAGGCTCCAGTCCCCGAGGCCTGCGACGCCCATCGGGCCCTGTCCTGGCTGGACCGCCGGCTTCTGACCCACTCTTCGGGGTTGGAGCCGCTGCTGGCCAGCCTGGCCGAGGGGATTCTCCATCAGGTGGAGGCCTTCCCGGTTGCGCCCGCCAGGCCGAGGTCGGCTCCTCGCCGGCTCCTCCCGCGGGTGGCCGCCGCGGCCGTGGTCCTCCTGGCTTTCCTGGGAGGCTTCTTCGGGCACTCGGTCCTGAGCCCGGCCACCGCCTCAGTGGCCCTGGTGGTGGCCGAGCCCGCGGGACGCGGCGACGATCCTTCCCTGTGTCAGGTTCTTCAGGCCCATCACGGAACCGCCACCCTCCTTCTGGAACTCCAGGACCTGAAGAATCCAGCCGTGGTCGAGTCCCTGGCGCGCAGCGGCGAGGAGGTCGGGGCCCTGGTGCATCCCGGAACCTCGGATTCGGCGCTGGAATCGCTGCGAGTGGAGTTGGACCAGAGCCGGCACATCCAACTCCAGGCGGTGTACTCGGAGGCCCCAGAAACCGGGAGCCACCTGGAGCGGAGGGGCTATCGGGTCCTGCGCCAGGAACCGCTTCACCTGAAGGACCCGGCGGGAGTCACCCGCCTCGCCGAGACCGTCTCCGAGGGCAGCGTGGTCTTCGTCGAGGGAGGACGGACGGCCGAGCTCCTGGTCTGCGAACTGGCCCGTCGGGGCCTGCGCGTGACCCCCCTGTCCCAGCACGCCACCCACGCCAGCCTCGCCCCCTGGAGCTGAGGACCAGGTCCCTTCCGGATCATCCCTCCATCCAGAAGCGCCTTCGCTGGAAGGGATAGGTGGGCAGGTCCACCCGCCGGGCCGGGCGGGGGTGACCCGGGGCCGCGGGGTCGAGCCGGCCGCCCCGCAGCCAGGCTCGGGCCAGTTTGCAGGCCTCCGTGGAAGAGATCGGTTCGGGGGGGGCGCCCCCGTCGGCGAAGGCCCGCAGGGTCCGGGCGATCTGGGCCGGGTCCGAGCCGGAGAGGGCCAGGCGCTCTGCGAAGTGGGTGCGCCCCACCGCCAGGGTCCAGGCCACGTCGGGCAGATGCAGGGAAGGGTGCGCCTGCAGGTGGTCCGCCAGGCGGGCGGCCATCTCTCGCAGGGCTTCAGGGGTCCGGGCCGAGACCAGCAGCAGGTGCTCCGTGCCCTGGTCGTCGGAGGTCCCCGGCTCGTCCTCGGGGGGGGGCTGGGTCAGGACCACATGGACGTTGGTCCCGCTATTCCCGAAGGCGCTGACTCCCGCCACGCGCCCCCCTTCGGACTCCGGCCAGGGCTCCTGGCGGGTGGCCACGCGCAGGGGAAGCGACTCCCACTCCACGTGGGGTGTGGGTCGGGCGCAGTGGAGGCTGGCCGGAATCAGGCCGTGGCAGACGGCCAGG
>JALHDH010000153.1 GCA_022839105.1 bacterium | reverse complement strand
GAGGACCCTGGAGGTGGTCGAAAAGGCCCGCTTCGATTCGGCCTTCATGTTCGCCTACTCGCCCCGGCCCGGGACTCCGGGCAGCCTCTTCGCCGACCAGGTGCCCGAGCCGGAGCGGATGGAGCGGCTGCACCGCCTGATCGATCTGCAGAACCGGATCTCCGAAGAGAAGCACCGTCAGCGGGTGGGCGGCGAGGTGGAGGTCCTGGTCGAGGGGCGGAGCAAGAAGACCTCCTCGCGTCTGACCGGGCGGACCCGCCAGAACTGGCTGGTCCACTTCGACACCGAGGAGGACCTCTCGGGGCGCCTGGCCCGGGTCCGCCTGGACCAGGCCTTCATGTGGGGATTCGTGGGGACCCTGCTGGAGGTCGAGCCCGGCGCCGGGGCCTGGAGCCGTCCGACCCGCCGCTCCTGACGCAGGAGTTCCCGGCCACCCGCGGAAAATCGGGCTTCCGATCATCCGGCCGGCAAGGCCCGGCAGACTCGCGCGAGGTATCCGGACATGGCTCGAGCCTTCATCCTGATGGGCCTGCTGGCCCTGGCGCTGGTGCTGCCGGCCCGGGCGGACATGGCCGAGTCCCTGCGCCGCGAGTTCCACTCCTGGTCGGAGCTGGGCATCACCGTCCTGACCGACTCGAGCCTCAAGGGGCTCGATGCGGTCCTGCGCTCCGAGCAGACCCGGGTCCTGGTCCTGCAGACCTCTCCCCAGAAGCTCGAGGCTTCCCAGGCCCGTCAGATCATGGACTGGGTGCGCCAGGGGCGGACCGTATGGTTCTATGATGCCCGCCTGGCCCCTTATTTCGGCATGCGCCCCTTCATGCTCAAGGCCGACCAGTTCCGGGGCCGTCCCGAGAACGGCCAGTTGGGGGACAAGGTCCACCCCGGCATGGCCACGGTGGTCCTGGCCACCGGGTCGCATGAGGTCCTCACCGGGGTCGGGCAGGCCACCATCTGGTTGCCCGAACTCGAACCCGGCACCTATGGCGCCGTGGTCGTGGAGGGAGACACCGTTCCCCTGCTGCACTTCATGGCGGATTCCCCGGCCCTGGCCGCCCTGCGTCGAGACGGGCGGGGCCTGGTCGTCTTCAAGCCGCTGCTCTGGGTCAAGCCGCTCTCGGGCGAGCGCTTCCAGTCCAACCTGATGGAGTTCTCGGCCGGCTTCCCCGTGCCCGGTTCGGGTGGGGAAGGGCGACTGGGCATCCCGCCGGGCCCCGAGGCTCCCTGGGTCGAGGGGCGTCCCGCCGTCCAGGTCCCCGGCGAGGGGACCCTGGTGCTGGCCACCCCCCTGCCCTCCTCCCCCTCCGAGTCCCCCGAGGACTCCCGCGGATCCCAGGCCTCCAAAGCCTCCAAGGCTCCTCCGCCACCCCAGGCCGCTCCGAATCCGGCCCTTCCGGATCGGGTGGAGATCAAGGGTGAGGACCCGGTGGCGGGGCGGGTCCAGAATCGGGAATTCCGCTTCGAGACCTCCAGCGAGAGCCTGAAACTCCCCCGCGAGTCGATCCGCTGGATCCAGGTCGGCGACTCCTCCCTGGATCTGGATCGCCTGGAGACCCGGGAGGGGCGGATCCTGGCGGGGATCTGGATGGACGAGGAACTCAAGATCGAGCTCCCCTCCGGAGTCCGCACCGTCGGCAAGCGCCAGATCTCGCGCATCGTGATCGAGTCGAATCCCTGAAGGGCCCGCCCTCCGCGCTCTGCCCTGAAATCTCCCTGGAGGTTCCCATGTCCGAAGCCAAGACCCCGAAGACCCCTTCCTGCCCGCTGGTGGAGAGGACGCCTCGGCAGATCGTCGAGGAACTCGACCGCTTCATCATCGGTCAGGACAAGGCCAAGCGGGCCGTGGCCGTGGCCCTGCGCAACCGCTATCGCAGGGAGCGTCTTCCCGAGGACCTGCGCGACGAGGTGGTTCCCAAGAACATCCTGATGATCGGGCCCACCGGGGTCGGCAAGACCGAGATCGCCCGGAGGCTGGCGCGGCTGGCCAACGCCCCCTTCCTGAAGGTCGAGGCGACCAAGTACACCGAGGTGGGCTACGTCGGGCGCGATGTCGAATCGATGATCCGCGAGTTGACCGAAATCTCGGTGCGGATGGTGGAGCTCGAGCGCTTCGAAGGGGTCCGCGAGCCGGCCCGGGAGCGCGCCGTCGAGCGCCTGGTGGACCTGCTCAAGCCTCGCCCCCGGGAAGCGGCTCCGATGGTGAACCCCCTGCAGATGCTCTTCGGGGGAGCGGCGGGCCAGGCGCCCGCAGCCACGCCCTCTCCCTCCCAGACGGCGGACCTGGAGGAGGAGCGCGCCGAAGTGCGCCGGCGGATCCTGGAGGGGGAGTTCGACGAGGTCCTGGTGGAGATCGAGGTGGAGGAGGGCCTGCCCTCCGAGATCCAGGTCTTCTCGGCCATGGGCATCGAGGAGATGGGCGTGAACTTCCAGGATCTGCTGGGGGGGCTCCTGCCCAAGCGCAAGAAGGTCCGCAGGCTTCCCCTCTCCGAGGCGCGCCGCATCCTGACCGTGGAGGAGGCCCGCAAGCTGGTGGACTCCGATGAGGTCAAGCGGGAGGCCGTGGCCCGGGTCGAGCGCCGGGGAATCCTCTTCCTGGATGAGCTCGACAAGATCGCTGGCCGGGAGAAGGGGTCGGGTCCCGACGTCTCGCGCGAGGGGGTCCAGCGCGATATCCTCCCCATCGTGGAGGGCTCGACGGTGGCCACCAAGCACGGCCCCGTGCGCACCGACCACATCCTCTTCATCGCGGCGGGGGCCTTCCACATCTCCAAGCCCTCCGACCTGATCCCCGAGCTCCAGGGGCGCTTCCCGATCCGGGTCGAGCTGGACCCGCTGGGCGAAGAGGATTTCCGGCGGATCCTGACCGAGCCCGAGAACGCGCTGACCCGCCAGTATCAGGCCCTGCTGGCCACCGAGGAGGTGGCGGTGGAGTTCAGCGAGGATGGCCTGGACGAACTGGCCCGGGTGGCCCAGGCGGTGAACCAGCAGACCGAGAATATCGGGGCCCGGCGCCTGCACACGATCCTCGAGCGGGTGCTGGAGGAGATCTCCTTCGAAGCGCCCGAGCGCCCCGGGGCCTCCTTGAGGGTCGACAGGGCCTACGTCCAGGGTCGCCTTCAGGATGTCCTGGAGGACCAGAACCTCTCCCGCTTCATCCTCTAGGAGAAGCCCCATCCGGCGATCCGATGGCGGTTGACGCCGGTCGGCCGGCGCTGCTATAGTTGGCCTTCGGCGCCCCCAGGGGCGTCCATTCCACAACGGCCGCCCTTCCGCCCGGGTGCCCCTCGGGGTCGGTGCGGACTGAAAGGCCGTGAGGCGGTCCCCGCAGGGGATCGAAAACCCGGTAGGAGGAAGAGTCCATGGCCCTGATCAGCATGAAGCAACTGCTGGAGGCCGGCGTCCACTTCGGACACCAGACCCGGCGCTGGAACCCCAAGATGTCGCGCTACATCTTCACCGAGCGCAACGGCATCTACATCATCGACCTGCAGAAGACGGTCATCAAGCTCAAGGAAGCCTACAACTTCATCAAGTCCGTGGTGAAGGGGCAGTATGACTTCGAGAACCGCCGGGTCTGCGAGAACCAGGTGGACAACCCGCGGCCGGTCCTCTTCGTGGGCACCAAGAAGCAGGCCCAGGACACCATCGCCGAGGATGCCCGCCGCTGCGGCGAGTACTTCGTGACCCAGCGTTGGCTGGGCGGGATGCTGACCAACTGGAAGACCATCCAGACCCGCATCCAGCGCCTGAAGGACCTCGAGGAGATGAAGGAGACCGGCGTCTTCGAGCGTCTGCCCAAGAAGGAGGTCCTGCGCCTCGAAGACCAGCGGATGAAGCTCGAGAAGTTCCTGGGCGGCATCAAGGACATGAAGAACCTGCCCGGCGCCATCTACGTGGTGGACCCGCGCAAGGAATACATCGCGGTGACCGAGGCCCGCAAGATCGGCATCCCCGTCGTGGCCATCGTGGACACCAACTGCGATCCCGACGAGATCGACTATCCGATTCCGGGCAATGACGACGCCATCCGGGCCGTGCGCCTGATCACCGGCAAGATCGCCGATGCCATCATCGAGGCCAAGGCTGAGATGGAGACCGAGATTGCCGAGCAGGTGGCCGAGGCCGCAGCCGAGACCGAGGTCGAGGAAGGCGCCCTGGAGGTGGAGACCGAGACCTTCACCTACACCACCGAGGAGGGTGGCCTGGAAGAGGTCACCCTCGGCGTCTGGCGCGCTGAGGAATAGCATCCGACCCCACGGGGTCCTCCGTTTGCCGGCCTTCATGGCCGGGTATTCCGGATCGTTTCCGGGTCCAGATTTCAAGAGGTGAACGTTTCCATGACCACAACCACCATCAGTGCGACGCAGGTGAAGGAACTCCGCGAGGCCACCGGCGCAGGCATCATGGATTGCCGGGAGGCTCTCCAGGCCACCGGAGGGGATGTCCCCAAGGCGATGGACTGGCTTCGCCAGAAGGGCATGGCCAAGGCCGAAAAGAAGGCCAGCCGGGTCACCAGCGAGGGGCGGGTCGGCTCCTATATCCACGGGGCGGGGCGCCTGGGCGTCCTGGTCGAGCTGAACTGCGAGACCGACTTCGTCGCCAAGAACGAGGCCTTCCAGAAGCTCCTGACCGAGCTGTGCATGCAGGTCGCCGCGATGGCCCCGATGTACATCTCGAGGGATGAGGTTCCGGCCGAGTTCATCGAGAAGGAGAAGGCCGGCTATC
>JALHDH010000152.1 GCA_022839105.1 bacterium | reverse complement strand
GACGGCCATCCTGCTCAAGGTGCTGGCCTCGGCCCTGAAGACCTTCCCCCAGTTCAACGCCAGCCTGGACATCGCGGGCGAAGCCGTCCTCTACAAGAAGTACTTCCACCTGGGCGTGGCCGTGGACACCGAGCGCGGCCTGATGGTGCCCGTGGTGCGCGACGTGGACCAGAAGAACCTGGTCCGCATCTCGGTCGACCTGGCCGAGATGGCCGAGAAGGCCCGGGCCCGCAAGTTGCGACCGGAGGACATGCAGGGGGCCTGCATGACCATCACCAACCTGGGAGGGATCGGCGGCACGGCCTTCACCCCCATCGTGAACTGGCCGGAGGTGGCCATCCTGGGCCTCTCGCGCACCCGGGTCGAGCCTTCCTGGATCGACGGCGCCTTCCAGCCGCGCACCGTGCTGCCCTTGTCGCTTTCCTATGACCACCGCCTGATCGACGGCGCCGACGGCGCCCGCTTCCTGCGCTGGGTCTGCGAGGCCCTCGAGAATCCGTTCCAGTTGCTGCTGGAAGGCTGAAGAAAAGCACATGAAAAGGCTCAGGCGCGCCGCCCGCGAGGGCTGGCGCGCCTGAAGCATTCCAGGCCGAGGAGGAGCGACGCCTTCCGGCGCCGCCCCGGATCCTCAGCGCAGGCTCAGTCGACGGCGATAGAAGGCCCACAGACCCAGCAGGGCCAGCACACCGGCGGCTGGCACCAGCATCCCGTTGACGGCCAGCCAGGAGGTCGCCACGGCGGGATAGAGGGCCACGCGGACCGCAGGCTTGAAGCTCGGATGGGCCTCCAGCCAGCGCGCCGCGGCAGGGCCGTTCTCGTAGTACCAGGTCACGAAGCTGCGACCCGGAGCGTTGGTCTCGAGGTACTGGTCCCGGAAGGAGCGCAGGGTCTCCACCTGGGAGGCCATGGGCGAATCAAAGGCCGCCGTGGCCACGAAGCAGGAACTGCTGCTGGAACCGCCACGATTCGGGACATCCGGAATGACCCGGGCGTCCACCCGCCAGACCTGGGCGCCCCAGAAGGGGTTGGCCGTGCCGACCATGAGGCCCTGAGGCGTGCTGAGCAGCGTGCGCCCCCCGTAGTTGAAGGAATCCCCGAAGCCGTCACGGGTCACCGGGACGAAGTTCACGCCATCCCGGGTCGCATACAGGTCGAAGCCCGCCGGGTTGTCGTTGTACTGCTCGAGGATCCCCAGCCTCTGCATGATCTCCTCGATCTGCTCAGGCGTCATGCCGAAAGCGGCCAGGGTCTCGGGGGTGATGTACTTCAGGAAGCTGCGGATGTCGAAGGTGGTGACGTAGAGCTGGCCATCCTTGACGGCCATCCACCACAGGTACTGGTTCATCGAGAGGTTGGTCGTGTTCAGGGGAGGCGGAGCAAGAGCCTGCTGGGTCGAGATATTGAAGAATCCGCCCCCGTAGTTCCCGCTGCGCTGCGGGAAGAGGTCATTGGGATCCCCGATGACCATCTCGATCCGGTCCTGGGCATCCATCCGGTAGATCTGGCACGGGTTCAGGTGCGAGACCAGATACTCGAAGTTCCCGGAGGCCGCCAGGCCGGCGAAGTCCTGGAAGGTCCCCATGTAGAGATGGTTGTTGAAGACGCCCAGGCTGACCGCCGCGTTGGCGCCCTTGCCCAGACCCCGCGGATACTGCCCGTCCGGGCCGATGACGCATTCCCACTCCCAGCCGAACTGGTTGCGCGCCTTGGCATCGATGGGAGCCGGACGTCCCCGGAAGAGCATGAAGCCGTTGTTGGCCTCGTCGTCCGGGTTGGTGGGCTTGCCCATCACGACGTACAGGTCGCCGTTGAAGGACTTGAATTTCCAGAGTCCGCCGATGGCGCCGGGCTCACCCTCGCCGAAATCGTCGATCGAAGCGACCTGGGTCCAGCCCTGGGTCGAGGTACCCATCCCCGGAGGCTGCACCTGCGGATTGGTCGAGAAGTAGATGTTGTTGGTGCTGGTCCCCACGAAGAGCTTCTGGTCGTGGACGGTGATGGGCCTCAAGCTGGCGGCCTGACCGCCGGCGGCGATGCGCATGACCTCGTTCGGACCTGAGCCATCCGCCGGGAACTGCAGCACCCGGGTGTGCCCCCAGAGGCTGCCGAAGCTGACCATGTAGAGGTCCTCATCAAAGGCCTGCGCGCCGCGATAGCCCAGATCCTGAGGAATCAGGCCCTGCTGGGTCTGCATGGCCGGCGAGATATAGACCTGCTCCCAGGGCGCGGAGGCGTCCGCCCTGTAGCGGAAGACGCGGGCCCGGAGGTCGGTGGGGTCCAGGAAGACATCGTCCCCGAAGATGGTCCGGAGCTGCTCCTTGGTCAACCCGGACCCCGAAAGGGCCAGGGCCACCAGGTCCCGGTTGGAGCCCACGTAGATGTAGTCGTTGCCCTGCACGTTATGCGTTTCCATGCACCAGGCATAGCTGTTCTCGCGGTCCCCGCCCGGCTGGATTCCGTCCGGCTCTCCGGAGGCGGCTCCGACGTTGGTCGTGCGCGCCCAGGAGAAGATCGTGGCGGCCCCGACGGCCGCCGTCAACAAGAATGCGAACAGGAGGACCAGGATCTTCCGTCTTGGCATCGTCAACCTCCCCGATGGTGGTACAGGCCCTCTGGGCCAATGGGAAGAGTATGCCCCGTGGCCGGCCTGGAGAGTATGACCAGGAACAGGCCGTCAGGAGTTCACCACACCAGGAGCCGCTCGGCCCTGGCTTCCTCGAGCCCGCCCCCGGGCGAAAGGTGATTGACCAGACCCTCGAGCACGCCTATAATACGCAGGCAACCATGGTAACAAGGGCGATGGATCCCCAAGGTTTCGGATGCTCGAGTTCCAAGTTCGCGGACCAACCTTTGGAGGAAATTCGAGTGTACACTGACCGAAACCTGACTTGTGGGGATTGTGGCGCTACTTTCGTCTTTACGACGGGCGAGCAGGAGTTCTATTCGACCAAGGGGTTCAGCAGCGACCCCCGGCGCTGCCCTGATTGCCGGCGTGCCCGCAAGAACGACCGCGACGGCGGCGGCTATGGCCGCAGCGGTGGTGGTGGTGGCGGCGGCGCCCGCGAGATGCACGAAGTGGTGTGTGACGGCTGCGGCCAGAACACCCAGGTGCCCTTCCGCCCGCGCGGCGACCGCCCGGTCTACTGCTCGGACTGCTTCCGCAGCCAGAGCCCCGGCCGGCGCTAGACTCCCCCGCTTTCGATGAAGAAGGCCCGCCCTCGCGGCGGGCCTTCTTCATTCTCGGGGCCGAAGCCCGGTTGGCGCCAAGGCCCTCCCCGAGCTCAAGGGCGGCAGGCGGATCCGCCAGAGGTCTTCAGGTCGTCCAGGGCCCGCAGATGCGCGTGGGTCAAGAGGCTCTCGCCCCCCAGGGCACGAGCGGACAGAATGACCCGGGCCAGGAACTCCAGCGTCTCGGTGCGGTGCACCGCCTCGGCGAGATCCCTTCCCAGGCAGAGCACCCCGTGATTGGCCAGCAGGAAGGCGTTGTGCCCGGCCAGCCAGGGCTGCAGGTGGTCGACGAGCTGCTGGGAAGAGGGAGGTCCGAACGGCACCACGGGAACCTTGGGTGCCAGGAGCAGGACCGCCTCGGCCAGGACCGGCCGATCCAGTGGGATTCCTGCGGCCGCAAAAGCCGTCGCATGCGGAGGATGGGTATGCACGACGGCCCCCACGTCGGGCCGCGAGGAATAAACCCCCAGATGCATCCGGAATTCGGAAGACGGACGAAGTGCCGAAGGTTCCCGATGGCCTTGCATGTCCAGGCGGACCAGATCATCCGGACGCATCTCGCCCTTGCGAAGACCGGCCGGGGTGATCAGGACATGGGAAGAGGACTCCCGCACGCTGAGATTGCCCGCAGTTCCGGCCATCAGGCCCAGGTCGGCCAGACGACGGGCCGCCCGCACCACCTCCCGGCGCAATCGGAGCGCGAAGGGTTCCGGAGCTTCTCCGGTCAAGGCCCTGAGCAGAGCCGGCAGGAATCGGAACGCCTCTTCGGGGCCCAGATCTCGAGCCAGGCGAAGGGTCAGGTGGCGGGCCAGGGTTTCCGCCTGGCCAGGGGCGAGATCCAGGTCTGGAAGCGGCTCCATTGAGGGAGTCAAGGTCTAACTGTCCTCTCGAAGTCACACCCGCGGAAGGAGCCCCGGGTGTGCAGGAATTCCTTTCTGGATTCGGAGCCTTTTCCCTGGCCGGTTCGGGACTTCGGCTCCCCGGGGTTCAGGATTCCCTGGCTGAATCCGGACGCCGGGGCGGGCGGGGGGCCCGGTCGCGGCGCAGGCCAGGCGCAGCCTCCCGGTCCCCCTCTACCTCGGCCGGGACCACCCGGGAGTGGGGCTCGGAGGCCTCGGGCTGAACCGCGATCTCGGCGCGGGGGCGACGCGCTTCCGGGGGGGCGGCCGGAAGAACCCGACCACACGAGCGGCAATGGCGATCGCTGCGCCAGACCTGCCCGCCGCATCCGGCGCACTGGCGGATCTGGCCGCTCGCCTGAAGGGGGTGCGCACAGTGCTGGCAGAACCGGGCCTCGCGCACCACGCTGCGGGCGCATTCAGGACAGCGCGGGGCGCTCTCGCCGGTTTCGGGGTCCACCTGGGCTGCTCCGGCGGCGGCCCGCACCATCATCACGGTCAGCCAGCCCAAAAGGAGGTAGGGCAACAAGACCGCCACCAGAACCCCGGTCCCCAGCATCGGACCAGGGGTCCGAGGCTGGGGGATTCCCTCCAGGGGCACG
>JALHDH010000151.1 GCA_022839105.1 bacterium | reverse complement strand
GCCGGTGGGAGCCACGGTGGGCTACCAGGTCCGCTTCGACGACCGCACCGGCCCGGCCACCCGCCTGGTCTATGCCACCGAGGGCATCCTGATCCGGCGGTTCCTCGACGACCCCGACCTGCGCGGGGTCGACTTCCTCCTCCTGGACGAGTTCCACGAACGCCACCTCCCCGGGGATCTGGCCCTGGCCCTGACCCGACGGCTTCAGTCCCGGCGGCCTGGACTTCGCGTGCTGATCATGTCGGCCACCCTGGGCGGCGAAAAGCTGCAGGTGCAACTGGGTGGGACTCCGCTCATCCGGGCCGAGGGCTGCGTCCATCCCGTGCAGATCCGCTACGAGCCCTGCCACGACCCTCGAGCGCTGGAGACCCGGGTGCAGGAGGCGGTCACCGAGGCCCTGGCGCGAACCCGGGGCCACATGCTGGTCTTCCTGCCCGGAGCCGCCGAGATCCGCCGGGCCCACGAGGCCTGCCGCGGGGCCGCCGAGCGTCACGGCGTGCGGCTGATGCCCCTGCATGGCGATCTCTCGCCCGAGGCCCAGGACGAGGCCCTCCGTCCCGAAGGGGGGCGGAAGCTGATCCTCTCGACGAACCTGGCCGAATCCTCGCTGACCGTGGCCGGCGTCGAGGTCGTGGTGGACGGCGGCCTGGCCCGCATCCCCCGCCAGAACCCCTGGTCGGGCCTCTCCAGCCTCAGGGTCGAGCGGATCAGCCGCGCCTCGGCCGATCAGCGGGCCGGTCGTGCGGGGCGGACCGGGCCGGGGGAGTGCCTGCGCCTCTACTCCCAGGCTGAATACCTGGCCAGACCCGAGGCCGAACTCCCCGAGATCGCCCGCCTGGAACTGGCCGAACTGCTGCTCACCCTCCACGCCCTGGGCCTGGCGGAACCCGAGGAACTCCCCTGGCTGGAGGCGCCCCCCTCCGAGGCATTGGAACGGGCCCGGACCCTTCTGGAGTTGTTGGGCGCCCTGCGGGAGGGCAGGCTGACCGGGTTGGGGCGACGGATGGCCGCCCTGCCCGCCGCTCCTCGGGCCGCGCGCCTGCTGCTGGAGTGTCAGCGCCGAGGGCGCATGCGGGATGGCTGCGAGCTGGCGGCCCTCCTGAGCGAGCGGGACCTGCTGAGGGGGGCTCCCCTGGAGGAGAGGGGCAAGGGGCCTCGCAGGCACGGTGAGTCGGACCTCCTCTGGCGCCAGCGCCTGCTGCGGAACAAGGCGAACCCCGCCGTGGCCGGAGTCCTGCGCGCCGCGCGGCAGCTCGAGGAGGCCTGCCGTCGCCTCCCGCGGGAGGCCGAACCTGGCCTGCCGCCGGCCTCACCGCCAGGATCTCCCGGTCGTCCCCAGCCTCCCCGGTCCGGCGACGACCCCCTGCTGCAGGCGATCCTTTCAGCCTTCCCCGACCGCGTGGCCCGAGCCCGCCAGGGCGCGGAGCTGCTGCTGGCGCTGGGGGGAGGGGCGCGCCTGGCCGAAGAGTCGGCGGCCCACGGCGAGGAGTGGCTGGTGGCCCTGGAGGCCGAGGAGACCCCCGGCAAGGGGCGCCTGGTCCGACTGGCCAGCCCCATCGACCCCGCCTGGCTCCTGGACTACCCGGAGTTCCTGGAAGAGCGGACCGAGCTGCAGTGGAACCCGTCCCAGGGGCGGGTGGAGAGCCGCGAGACCCTGCGCTACGGAGAACTGGTCCTGCACGAGTCCAGGCGGGTGGCCGCCCCGGGAGCCGAGGCAGGCGATCTTCTGCTGCGCGCGGCCCTGACCTCGAATCCCGAAGAGCTGGGCTCGGGCGTGCTGGAGAGCCTCAAGTCGCGGCTGGAAGCCCTGGACCGGGCCATGCCGGAGGCCGGCTACAGGCTTCCCGAGGGCTTCGGGTTCCGGGAACTGCTGGCCGGCCTGTGCCGGACCTGCACCAGCCTCCGCGAAGTCCGCGAGCGCGCGGCCGCCTGGATGAGTGCCGAGGTGGGCCGGGCGCTGGGGCCCGAGCGCCAGGCGAGACTGGACAGCCTGGCACCGACCCACGTGTCGCTCGCGGGGCGCAGGCGGGCGCCGATCCACTACCCGGCCGATGCCCCACCCTACGTGGCCTCCCGGATGGCCGACTTCTTCGGCATGAGCCAGACCCCGCGGATCGCCGGAGGCAGGCTCCCCCTGGTGGTCCACCTTTTGGCGCCCAACCAGCGCCCCGTGCAGATCACCAGCGACCTGGCCGGCTTCTGGGAGCGGCACTGGCCCCGGATCCGCCGGGAGCTGGCCCGCCGCTACCCTCGCCACCCCTGGCCGGAGGACCCGCTGGCCTGAGGACCTGGCCCCGGGGGATTGCCCTCGCGCAGGCTGAGCGGGCAATGCGCGGCCGGCCTGGCTGACCGGCCAGTACATAGACTTCCCCTCGTCCTCTGGCGGAGGCTGGCCTTCCCGCGCACCCGCCGCGTCGGAATGGTCCGGCGCGCGGAGGGCGAATCTTGACCCTTCAGGATTGGAGGTCGCCCCGATGCAGATTGGCTTGCAGGTCCCCAACTTCACCTGGCCCGGCGGAGCCGCCGAACTCGCCCCCACCCTGGCCCGGATCGCCCGGCGCGCCGAGGAGGTGGGCTTCACCAGCTTCTGGGTCATGGACCACCTCTTCCAGATCGCCTACGTCGGCCCGGCCGAGATGGACATGCTGGAGGGCTATACCACCCTGGCCTTCGTGGCGGCCCACACCCGGCGGATGCGCCTGGGCACGATGGTGACCGGGGTGACCTATCGCTCGCCTGGCCTGCTGATCAAGAAGGCCACCACCCTGGACGTGCTCTCGGGAGGCCGGGCCTGGTTTGGAGTCGGCGCCGCCTGGTTCGAGCGCGAGCATCGCGGCCTGGGAATCCCTTTCCCCGGCACCTCCGAGCGCTTCGAGCGCCTGGAGGAGACCCTGCAGATCGCCCGGCAGATGTGGTCGGAGAACAACGGCCCCTGGCGGGGGAAGCACTATCAGCTCGAAGAGACCCTGTGCGTCCCCCAGCCTCTGTCCAGGCCCCACCCGCCGATCCTGATCGGCGGCATGGGCGAGCGCAAGACCCTGCGCCTGGTGGCGGAATACGCTCAGGGCTGCAACCTCTTCGCCCACGCCGGGAAGGACGTGCTGCGCCACAAGCTGGAGGTCCTCGCCGAGCACTGCCACAAGGCCGGCAGAGACCCCGCCGAAATCCACAAGACCACCCTGGACACCCTGGCGCTGAGCCGGGACGGGAAGCGGCGGACCAGGACCCCGGCCCAGGTCCTGGAGCACCTGCACGAGCTCGCCAACCTGGGCATCGACGAGGCCATCTTCAATATGCCCGACGTGCACGACCCGGCGGCCTTCGACCTGGTCGCCGAAGAGATCATCCCTGCGCTGACCTCAATCCAGGTCGCCGGACGCCAGGGAAGGGTGGGGTAGGGCTCGAGAAGGCCTCACCGACCCGGAATGCGGTCGGGTCTGCGGGCCTTCAAGGACACCCCGGCTGCCCCGGCCCGCCTCCCAGGTCCCCCAGGCCCGGCTTGGAGGAGAGGGGAGGGGGCCTTCTTCGGAAGGCACCCTCTACGGCACGAAGCAGGTTCGCAGACAACCGGCACCGCCGTCGTTGTCCGGTTCACTTCCGAATCGCCGGGTCGTCCGGCACTCCTCCTCTTCGGCCCAACAGTAGCCACCCCGCCACACCCGCTCGGTGCCCTGGGCCGGCCCCTGGGGATCCACCTCGGGTGTGCCCGCATAGCCGGCCTCGCTGTACCAGTCGGCGCACCACTCCGCCAGGTTTCCCGCCATGTCCAGGGCGCCGCACCAGCTCGCGCCGGCGGGGAAGCTGCCGACCGGGAAGGTGTACCCCTCGGGCCCCGGATTCTCTTTGTTGCTGCACCGCGTCGGGTCCCAGCGGTTCCCCCAGGGATAGCGGCGCCCCTCGGGCCCGCGGGCCGCCCACTCCCACTGCGCCTCGGTGGGCAGGGCCAGCCCGTAGAACCGGCAGTACTTCTGGACGTCGAACCAGCTCACGCCCGACATCGGATGGTCCTCGGGCACGAAGATCTCCACCGTCAGCGGAACCCCCGCCTGCTGGCAGTAGCGTCGCCACTGGGCCACCGTCACCTCGGTCTTGCCCAGCCAGAAGCCCCGGCTCAACCGGACCCGGTGCACCGGCCTCTCGTCGGGGGCACCGTCCGCCGAGCCCATCATGAACTCGCCCGCGGGGACCCACACCATCCGGCCTCCATCAGGGCCGGCCACCTCCTCGCCGGCGCGGGTTCCCGGCCGCTGCCAGGGCGCGGCGCCTCGCGCCGGGGCCAGCACGGTCAAGACCAGGAGGACCAGGGTGAAAACCAGGACCAGCAGACCAGCCTTCTTCACAGGACACCTCTCGACGGGAAGTCCAGACCCCCTGGGATTCATGGAACCGGGGGAGGATTCCTGTGGGCTTGGAGGAGCGGAACGTCGGGGTGGGTGCGCGACCTCCCTGGCCCCGCTGCAATCCCTCAGGACATGGACTCGGCACCGAGGCGGACGCCAATTCCGGCCAGGCGCATGGGAACCGGAAGTTCGGGATCCGCGGGAAGGGTTTGTTTACTTCAGAGTAAATTACTTCTGTATGATCTTCTTGGATCGGGCGGTTGAACTGGAGGCCTTGCATCGGGCCGTCCCCGCCTCGGGGAGTGTCCTCTTCGTGCTCTATGGGCGGCGGAGGATCGGCAAGACGGAGCTTCTACGCCATTTCATGGCTCCCCGGGGAGGGGTCTTCTTC
>JALHDH010000150.1:886-5634 GCA_022839105.1 bacterium | reverse complement strand
TGGCATGCGGGCTGACCTTCGACCCCTGGCCCTACGGTGGCTTCGTGCTGGTCCAGATCGCACTGCTGGTCGTCCATCTGCGCGCCGCGGTTCCAGGGCCCATGGATCTGCCGCGCCTGGCTCCCCTCTTCGGCGCCGGGGCGCTGGCTCTCACCCTGGGATTGGTGTTGGCGTGGAGCGAGCGCAAGGTCAACGACATGATGACCTGGTTCACCCCGCCCCTCCCGATCTCGGCGCATTTTCAGGCGCATTCCCGGCTGGAGACCATGCGCGATCAGCAACGCTCGGCCCGGGTGGTCCTGCGCGTGTTCACCCGCCCCCCACATCAGCCGCGCCACCTGGTCGGCGCCGTCTACAACACCTACGAGCGCGAGACCTGGAGCCAACGCTCGGGCAATCAGGACCTCTCCCCCACCCGCCTCCCCGGAGAGGATCCGGCCTTCAGACTCTCCTTTCCCCCCGGCTCGGTCGGGGAGGTCTTCCGACTGACCTCCGGGGCCCCGGGAAGCCTCTTCGTCCCGCCTGGAACGACGGAGGTCAGAGCCCGCCTGAACAAGCTGTCCAGCACCTGGGATGGGGCCCTGAGCTTCGAACCGGCCCCCGGATTCGACGGCACCTACCGGGTGCGACGCCAGGTCCAGGAGGTTTCGGGCCTCCCCCTGGTCGAACCGCACCGCAAGCTGTATCTGCAGTTGCCTTCAAACCTGCCCGAGGTGGTGCGACGAGAAGCCGGACAGCGCTCGCCAGGCGCCTCGGCCTTGCGGGTTGCCCGCGCAACCGAGTCCTGGCTGCAGGAGTCTTTTGAATACGGACTGGGCTACCCGTTCGATCCCGACCGGGATCCCCTCGAGCAGTTCCTCAGCCAACGCCCTCCGGCCCACTGCGAGTTCTTCGCCACCGCCATGACCTTGATGCTGCGGGTTCGAGAGATCCCCGCCCGGTATGTGACGGGTTTCCTGGTGACCGAGAACAACCCCCGGGGAGGCTACTTCACCGTCCGGGAAAGCCACGCCCATGCCTGGACCGAAGCCTGGATCCCGGGGACCGGATGGGTCACCTTCGACCCCACGCCTCCCGGAGCCGCGGACGACTCGCAGGAGGGCCTTTCTGCCCTTCTCCGCCAGTGGTCGGATCTGGCGGCCCTCCACCTGCAGGACCTGCTGGACCGGATCCGCGTGGGCGACTGGCGGGGCCTTTGGGGCCTGATCCTGGACGCGCTGAGCAGGCTGGGAGCCCCCCTGGCCCGCCATCCCCTGATTGGCGGCGTGGCCCTGGTCCTGACAGCGGCCCTGGTCGGGTGGGCCAGGCGCCCCAGGAGACCCCCCCCGCCTCCGGATCCCGGCCCGCTTCCGCGCCTGCTGGAGGACTTCGACCGGGTGATGGCCCTCCGGGGCGCCCCCCGCCCCTCGAACCTGACGCTTCTGGAGTATCGCGAACTCCTCCAGGGGGAGGAGCCCTTCCGCCACGAGAAAGCCCGGGATTTCCTGCTGGCCTGGTGCCTGGCCCGCTACGCCTCCGACCCTGAGGCCCGGGAGAGCCTGGAAGGCCTCCTGGAGCAGGTTCGTCAGGAGACGGACCCTCCCAAATCCTGAGAGCCCGGCGTCCGGACGCTCAGCCCTCCGCACCCTCCTCCAGGGGCAGCACCGGATGGAGTCTGGCCCGATATCCCGGGGGAGCCGAGAGAAGCCGGGGAGGACCCAGTCTCGCCTTCTGGTGGCTGGGGATCCTCAGGGGCTCTTCCTCGGGTTCGAACACCAGAAGCCAGCGCCCTGGAAGCGCCAGGAAGGGGGAGGTGCTCTCGGTCCACAGATCCTGCACGCTGGCTCGGGGCACCTTCAGCGCTGCGAAGCGGGAAGCCTGGTTCCGTCCGGCATCGAAGCCGCCCTGGTTGATGGGATCGAATTTGCGGGCGATCAAGGCGTGCCCCTGGGACATCGCGACGGATTGGAGGGTTTCGGGCGAGTTCCATCCCGTCGCCTCCCCGGAGTAGACTCCGAAGGCGCGAATGCCCGGCCCGGAGGCTTCGGCCACCTGGTCCAACAGCCGGGCCAGCCTGCCGTTCAGGGATTCCGGCCCGCAGCCTGGGACCATGGCCCGAGTCTCGAAGGCGACGGGACGCTCCCCCAGAGCCCGGGCTGTGTCCCAGAGCCCCGCATTCCAGAAGCCCAGCCAGATCAACAGGGGAAAGAGCAGGACCCGGAGGAGGCGGATCCTCCACACCATTCCCGACAGGGCGAGCATTCCCAGCGCGTGAAGAGGAAGGTAGTAGCGGCCCCCCTCCAACGCCAGGACCAGCAGGGCGACCAGGAAGCTCAGGACGGGGGCCACCAGGAGGAAGCGGATCTCCGGAGAGCCGCGCCAGGCCAGCCAGATCAAGGCGACGACCACGGTCAGGGCCCCGGGCGAGGACAGGGCTCCGGCAACCGGAAGCTTCAGGACCTCGTGGAGGGGGTCGAGCAGCGTCAACTGGCGGCGCAGCGGAGAACCCTCCAGGTCATTGAAGAGCCGGATGGCCAACGGGGCCAGCCGGGTCAGGTAGAAGGGCCCGGCCAGGAGGATCCCCGAACACGAGGCCAGGACCAGACCGCGCGGAAGGGCGGAGCCCAGCCGGGGCAGGGAGAAGGCCAGCACCAGGGCGCAACCGATCCCCAGGACCGCCACCAGCCCCAGAACCTGGGGGGGCGAGAAAACCTCCGTCGGCATCGTGATCAGGGGAGAGATCCTGGTCGCCAGGATCCCGGCAGCCACCAGGGACGCGAGGCCCAGGATCAGGGTGTGCCCCAGGATGACCCGCTCCCGGGGCAGGCTCCCTCGAAAGGCTCGAAAGACGGTGAAGAGGACCCCCGGGAAGAGCCCGAAGAGGACGGTCCACTTCGTCAGGGCCGCCGCCGCGACCGCCGCCCCCGCCAGGCAGGCCGCCAGCGGAGTCCTGAGGCACAAGAAGCTGGCCAGCCCAGCCAGGGCCAAGGTGAGCGTGGCCAGGGCCGGAAGGTCCAGGAAGAAGGTGGTCAGATAGGACTGCAGGAGCGGAGAGAAGGTCACCAGCAAGGCCGCCACGACGCCCACCGGGCGCCCCCCCAGCCCGTGCCCTCCAGGCTCTTCCCGAAAAAGCCGCAGGGCCAGGATGTAGACGCCAAGCCCTGCCAGGGCCAGCCAGAACAGGTTGAGACAGGCCATCCCGCAGACGTCCAGCCCCCCGGACCAGGCGCCGAGCTGCCCCATGACCTGGAAGGCCAGGGGTGGATAGACACCATGGTGGTCAAACCAGAACAGCCAGGGGGCCAGAAAGGCCTCCAGCGAACGCGCCTCGGCCATCTGCGCCTGGACGGCCAGGAATCCCGCCAGGTGGACGGCGTCGTCCATCTGGGGAGGAAGCAGGTTGGCGGGGACCCACTCCAGGCCGGCCCGGACCAGGGCCAGGACCAGGAGGGTCAGGAAGGCCAGATCAAAGGCCAGCTTCCCGCGTCTTGCGGCCGCGGGACCCGATGAACCGAGCGGACTCTTCATCCTGAAGGCGGTCTCCATGCCAATTTTTGGGGCATTGCACGAGAGAGCCTGACCCGGGGCCTTCCCCCCTTCCAGGTCCAGGCGCAGGGTCCGATTCTCGGCTACGGGGTCGCTATCCCGGGAAGTGCGAGGCCCGGGAGGAATAGCGGCGCTCATAGCCATGGCGGACCAGGACCTCGGGATTGGTCGCGAAGGCGTAGGCGATCTCGAGGCTGATCTGGTTGGACTGGAGCAGATCCACCAGGTGCAGGTCCAGGGTCTGCATGCCCTCCGAGCGCCCCATCAGGAGGAAGCTGCCGATCTGGGAGGTCTTGCCTTCGCGGATCAGTCCGGCGATCCCCATGTTGACCAGCATGATCTCCATCGCCGCCACCCGCCCCCCGGCCTTGCGTGGCAACAACTGCTGACAGACGACCGCCTTGAGCGACCCGGAAAGCAGCGAGCGGATCTGGTGCTGCTCGTCCGGCGGGAAGACATCGACGATGCGGTTGAGGGTCTGGGCCGCCGAGTTCGTGTGCAGGGTCGAAAAGACCAGGTACCCGGTCTCGGCCGCCCGCAGGGCCTCTCGCATCGTATCGAGATCCCGCATCTCGCCGACCATGACCACGTCTGGAGATTCCCTCAGGGAGGCCCTCAAGGCGTCGGCAAAGGAGGTGGCGTGCTGGCCGAGCTCGCGCTGTTCGATGTAGGAGCGGCGGAAGGGGTGGATGTATTCGATGGGGTCCTCGATCGTGATCACGTGGGCGGCGCGCCGATCGTTGATCTGGCCCAGCATGGCGGCCAGCGTGGTCGACTTGCCGCAGCCGGTGGGGCCGGCCACGATGATCAGGCCCTTGTCCAGGTTGGCGACCTTCTCGAGGACGGGGGGCAGGCCGAGCCCGGAAAGGGTCGGGATCTCGTTGGGGATCACGCGGAACACCGCTCCGCGACCCCGATAGTGGTTCAGGGCGTTGACCCGAAAACGCGAAACGCCCGGCAGGTCATGCGAGAAGTCCACGTCTCCCCGGCGGATGAAGGTATCATACTGCTCCTCATTGAGGAGGGGCAGGATCATCTCGTCCACCATCTCGCTGGTCAACGGGTCGACATCCAGGAAGCGGATATCGCTCTGGACGCGCAAGGCGGGTCGGCTGCCCACCTCCAGGTGCAGGTCCGAAGCCCGCATCTCGACCGCCTGCCGAAGGAGCTGTTCCAGGGTGATCATCGGGTCAAACCTTCTTCCGGAATTCCACCCGCGTGGA
>JALHDH010000150.1:0-848 GCA_022839105.1 bacterium | reverse complement strand
GGGATCTGGAAGAGCTTGTCCTCGCGGATCAGGTTGGCCACCGCCTCGCTGTTGAGCAGGAGTTCCACGGCCGGGACGCGGCCGGCCCCGTTCATCTTGGGGAGGAGCTGCTGGGAGATCACCGCTCGGAGCGAGTCCGCCATCATGGCCCGGACCTGCCACTGCTGCCCGGAGGGGAAGGAGCTGACGATCCGGCTGATGGTCTGCGAGGCCGAGACCGTATGCAGGGTGGCCATGACCAGATGCCCGGTCTCGGCTGCCGTGATGGCCAGTTGCATGGTCTCCAGGTCGCGCATCTCACCCACCACGATCACGTCGGGGTCCTCGCGCAGGGCCGCCCGCAAGGCCCGCTGGAAGGATTCGACGTGGACCCCGACCTGGCGCTGGACGATGATGGCCCGATCATCCCGATGCACATACTCGATGGGATCCTCGATGGTGATCACGTGGACCGGACGGGTCTCGTTGATATGGCGGCACATGGCCGCCAGCGTGCTGGTCTTGCCCGAGCCGGTGGGGCCGGTCACCAGGACCAGGCCGTTGCGGTGTCGCGTCAAGGTCGAGAAGACCTCGGGCAGGCCCAGGTCCTGAAGGCGCGGGGCTTCCCAGGGGATCATCCGGAAGACGACCGACATCCCGTTGCGCTGGATATAGGCGTTGCACCGGAAACGGCAGCGGCCGACCCCGGGGATGCTGCCTTCGTAGGCGAAATCCAGGTTCATCTGGTCCCGGATCCGGTCGTACTCCTGGGGGAGGACGATCTGCTGAAGCAGGTCCACCACGTCCCGATTCTGCAAGGGAGGCATCGCGGTGGACTCCAGCCGGCCATACACGCGGATGGCCGGGGG
>JALHDH010000033.1 GCA_022839105.1 bacterium | reverse complement strand
CCCACGGCCCGCCCGGGAGAGGAGGAAATCCGCCGCCTGCGGAAACCTTCCTGGTGCCGCCCCTGGAGTTCCGGGTGGCGCCGGCGATGGAGCTCGCCGTGAACCGCTCTTCCAGGCTGATGGCTCCTACCCCCGGGTCTGAACCCCGGGATCGCAACAGGAACTGTCCTGGAGGAGACGATGAACGAGCGCCTGATGCAGATGCTGCTTGTGGGAGCCGGGGGCTTCTTGGGGGCCAACGCCCGCTATCTCCTGGGGATCCTGGCCACCGCCCACCTGGGCACCCGCTTCCCTTTCGCGACCGTCTTCATCAACGTGAGCGGCTCCTTCCTCCTGGGCCTGGTGGGCACCCTGGCCGCCGAGCGCTGGATCCCCAACCCCGAGCCCTTCCGCCTGCTGCTGGGGGTCGGCTTCCTGGGGCCGAGCGCTGGATCCCCAACCCCGAGCCCTTCCGCCTGCTGCTGGGGGTCGGCTTCCTGGGGGCCTTCACCACCTTCTCGACCTTCGAATACGAGAACCACGCCCTGATCCAGGACGGCCAGTGGCTGCTGGCCGGCCTGAACTTCGTCCTGAGCCCGGTCCTGGGCTACCTGGCGGTCTGGCTGGGAGTGATGGGAGCGCAGGCATGGCGGGGGTAGAAAGGCAGCCCGAAACCGCGGGCATGCGGTTGCAGGGCGAGAACGTCCTGTGTCGGGTCATGCTGACGAACTATCAGCAGCACCACCACCGCCCCCTCTACGAGGTCCTCCTCGAGCGGGCCTGGAGACAGGGCCTGGTCGGGGCCACCGTGTTCCGCGGGATGGCGGGCTTCCTGCTGGACGGCCCGCTGCTGTTCCGCAAACCCTTCCGGCCCAGCAACGAGATGCCCATGGTGATCGAGGTGGTGGAGTGCGCCGAAGCCATCGCCGCCTGGCTGACCCGGGTCCGCCCCCTGCTGCGCCGCAGCCTGGTCACCCTGGAGCGGGCCTGCGTGATCTACTACCGCAAGTCTGAGAGCCCTCAAGACCTGGGGCGAAGACCCCCGAAGGTGAACGGCATCGACAAGGAGGTCCCCCTGGTGATGGAACTTCCCGAAGAAGGCACCCTGCTGAGGATCTTCGTGGGGGACTGCGATCGCGACCCGGAGAGCGGCAAGCTGCTGTACGAACGCCTGGTCCGGGTGGCCCGGGAGAGGGGCCTGGCCGGCGCCACGGTCCTGCGGGGCCAGATGGGCTTCGGCCGGCATTCGGTGGTGCGCGCCGCCAAGATGATCGACACCTCCCCGAGCATGCCGGTGGTGATCGAGGTGGTGGACGACGAGACCCGCATCCGCGAGTTCCTGGTGGCCATCGACCCGATGCTGACCGAAGGCCTGGTCACCCTCGAGAAGGTCCACCTCTACAAGCATCCCGGCGGAGGGGAGTGAACGAGGAGCGCGCGACCTCGAGCGGAGCGGGGGGGTCGGCCTCCATCGGGCCCTTCAACCGGGCGAGGAAGGCTTTCAAAAACCGACGGTCGAACCGCCGCCCTCGGGAGATGGACCTTCATGGCGAGCACTTCGACGACCGGCTCGGGCATCTGGCATGTGATCAGCCCCTCCCAGTTCGCCTGGGAGCAGGAAGCCCTCGACTACGTGAGGGCCCGCCTTGGCAGTTGGGCCCTGGGAGCGTGGGCGAACTTCGAGTTCATGTCCCAGGACGGCGCCCTCTACGAGGTGGACCTGCTCGTCCTCACCCGGGACCGCCTGTACCTGGTCGAGATCAAGAGCTTCCCCGGCCACCTGAAGGGGGATGCCACCACCTGGTACCTCCAGGACGGGAACCGCTCGCGGGTGCTGGACAGCCCGCTCTACCTGACCAACAAGAAGGCCAAGGTCCTCAAGGGCCTCCTGGCCGTCCAGACCCCGTACCGCAAGACGAACATGCGGCTCCCCTACGTCGAGCCTCTGGTCTTCCTCTCCAACCCGTCCGCGCAGTGTGACCTGGAGACCCACGCCCTCCAGCACATCACCGTTCGCGACGAGCTGGCGCAGCCGCCGCAGCTCGGCATCATCCGGGCGCTGGCCGGCCAGGGAGGCCCGCCGGCCCTGGACCGCGGCGACGTCCGCCGCATCCAGGAAGCCCTGCACGAGGCCGGTGTCCGCCCGCTCCAGAAGAGCCGCACCGTCGGAGACTACCGCCTGGGCGAGATCCTGGGCGAAGGTCCCGGCTACCAGGACCGCCTGGCCGAGCACCAGACCTTGGCCGGCATCACCAAGCGCGTCCGCCACTACCTGACCACCAGAGCCGCCTCCCAGGAAGAGCGCGACCGGGTCCGCAGGGCCGCCGAACGGGAGTACCGGCTGGTCGAGCCCTTCCGCCACCCGGGGATCCTGCGCGCGCAGGACTTCCGGATGCACGAGCATGGCCCGGCGCTGGTCTTCGAGCACGAGCCGGACTCGCTGCGCCTGCAGCAGTTCCTGGACGCCCACCTCGACCCCCTGGGAATCGAGGAGCGCCTGGACCTGTGGCGCCAGGTCGTGGACGCCCTGCGCTACGCCCACTCGAGAAAGGTGCTGCACCGGGGCCTCAGCCCCCGGAGCATCGAGGTGCACGCCCCGGAAAGCCGGCACCCTCGGTTGAAGGTGGGCGACTGGCAGACCGGGGCGATCGAGGGCGGCACGACGGGCACGATCCACGTGCAGGAACTGGTGGAGACCCAGGCCACCGCCTACGTGGCTCCCGAGGCGCTCAGCTCGCCCCACCTGGCGGGCGAGTATTCCGACATCTTCTCGCTGGGCGCCCTGGGCTACGCCATCCTCTCCGGGTGTCCCCCGGCGCGTTCCCACCTGGGCCTGCGCAAGCTGCTCGAGATGCACGGCGGCCTGCGGCTCTCGTCCGTCCAGGACGGGGTGCCCCAGGAGCTGGATGACCTCATCTTCCGCTGCACCCGACCCGAGGTGGGCGAGCGTCCCGCCAGCACCGAGGCGCTGCTCGAGGAGATCGACGAGATCCTCGATCGACTGCGCGCGCCGGAGGACGTGGAGGACAAGCCTCCCGCCAACCCCCTGGATGCCAGGCCGGGGGATCGCCTGGCCGACGACCTCGTGGTCCTGCGTCGCCTGGGCCAGGGCAGCGTCTCGGTGGCCTTCCTGGTTCTATACCAGGGTGAAGAGCGGGTGCTGAAGCTGGCCCGCGAGCTGGCGGACGACGCCCGGCTGGCCGCCGAGGCCGAGGTCCTGTCCCAGCTCGACCACCGGCACGTCGTGCACCTGGTCCGCACCGTTCCGATCGCCGGCCGGGTAGGCCTGGTGCTGGAATCCTCGGGACGCGAGACGCTGGCTGCGCGGCTGCTGGAACAGGGTCACCTGCACCTGGACCTGCTGCAGAGGTTCGGGGACGATCTCCTCTCCGCTCTGGAGTACCTGGAGGGGCGAGGCATCGCCCACCGCGACCTGAAGCCCGGAAACCTGGGCATCACCCGGATGGGCAAGGACGAGACCCTGCACGTGGTCCTCTTCGACTTCTCGCTGTCCCGGGTCCCGGCCGAGACGCTGCGGGCCGGCACTCCCCAGTACATGGACCCGTTCCTGTCCCTGCGCAGGCCCCCGCGCTGGGATCTCCAGGCCGAGCGCTACTCGGCCGCGGTCACGCTGTACGAGATGGCCACCGGCGTGTTGCCGCGCTGGGGGGACGGGGTCTCGGACCCCGCCCTGGTCCAGGCCGACCTGGTCCTGGAGCCGGACCGCTTCGAGCCCAGCCTGCGCGACACGATGACGGCCTTCTTCCGGCGGGCCCTGAACCGGAACTGGAACCAGCGCTTCGACAACGCCGAGGAGATGCGGCGGGCGTGGGCCGAGGTCTTCGCTCCGGCCCAGGCGACCACGGCAGGGCCGGAGGGCGAGCCGCCCCCACCCGGTGCCCTGCCCGAGGCCCTCACCCTGCAGAGCCCGGTCGCGGCGCTGCCGATGAGCGCGGGCGCCCTGCAGATCCTGGATCGCCTGGGCGTGGTCCGGGTGGTCGACTTCCTGCAACGGCCCGCCAAGGACATCATGTACGTCCGGGGCGCCGGCAACCAGACCCGCCGGGAGGTGCTGGACGTCCTGTCCGCGCTGCTGGAGCGCTTCCCCGACCAGGACGTGACCGAGCCCGCCGCGCCCGAAAAGGACGCCCCCTTCAGCGTGGACCGGCTGGTGCGCTCCCTGCTGGAAGCCGGGAAGATTCCCAAGAAGGACTGGCTGAAGGGGCTGGCCACGGTCTGGCTGGGCCTGGACCAGGAGCCCGGCGACGACCTGGCCGTGCTGACCCTTCACCAGGCGGCAGCGCAGGTGCAGCGGCCCGCGCACGAGGTGGCCCGAGCGGTCCGCGAGCTGAGCCAGGGCTGGAAGGCCCTGCCGGCCATGGGCCCGCTGGGCGCCGACCTCCAGGGCCTGCTACGGGCCAACGGCGGCGCCATGCACCTGAGGGAACTGGCGGAGGCGCTGCTGGCGGCGCGCGGCTCGGTGTCCAACCAGCCCCGCCAGCGCCTGCTCTTGGCCTGGGCCGCGGCCCGAGCGGCCCTGGAGGTGGAGGCGCTGGAGGCCTCGCCCCGCTTCGCGGTGCACCAGATCCAGGGGAATCCCTTCGTGGTGCTGGGCCGGGAAGCCGCGACCTACGCGGAGGAGCTGGGTCGGGTCGCGGACGAGCTGGTCCAGGAGGAGCCGCTTCCTCCGCCCTACCGGGTGCTGCAGTTGCTGCGCGACGTCAAGGTCCCCGCCGACCAGGCCGAGGGGATCCAGGCCTCGGACCCCCGCCTGCTGCGCCTGGCGGCCTCGGCCTCGGGCCAGGCGGCGGTCTCGGCGCGCGAAGAGCTGTACCCCCGGCGGATGGCGGCGCGCCGGGCCCTGATCCTGGCCCACGGGGCGCTTCTGGGCGAGAACCGGCTGAGCGTGGAAGAGGTCCACAGGCGCGTGGCCGGCCGTTACCCCGAGGCCGAGCCGCTGCCGCCCCGGCCCGACCTGGACGCGCTCTTGAAGGATGCCGGCTGGGACTTCCGCTGGGTGGAGGAGGACGCCGCCTACGTCAGGCTGGGGGCCGCCCCGCTGTCCACCGCCGGCAGCACCTTCAGCCGCCACCTGACCACCGAGGACGGTCGACGGGAGACCGAGGACGAGCTGGAGGCTGGCCGGTTCCAGGATCGCCTGGCTCGCGCCCTGCGGGAGGGCTCTTTTCTGGTGCTCTCGGTGCGGCCGCGCTGGTACCGCGAGGCCCGCCGTGAGCTGGAGCGCCGGTTCGGGCTGGAGGTGAGGTCCCTGGACCGCCTCCTGGTCGAGGCCATGCGCCAGAAGGCGGAGGAACTGGAGGTGGACTGGCGGCTGGTGACCGCCGCCGACACCGCCCCGAACACCGCCGACTGGTCGAACCTGCTGCGCCTGGTGCGCGAGGCGCGGCCCGTGGTGGAGAAGCGGCTGCTGGAGGCGGAGCGCCCCCTGCTGCTGGTGGAGGCCGGCCTGCTGGCCCGCTACGACCAGATGGAACTGCTGGAGGCGCTGCGCGACGCCTCGGGCGGCAGGGACGGCCAGCCCGCGATGTGGCTGCTGCTGCCCGCCGACGAGCAGAAGGACCTGCCCGCCTTGGACGGCCGTCCCATCCCCGTCCTGACCCCCGGGCAGAGGGCCCGGATTCCCCGCGCCTGGCTGCGCCCCCCCGCGCGCTGAGGCGCTTTGATGCCCGGTTCCGCTGCGCCGACAAGCGGTGGCCGGCGGAAGCTCAGTTTTCGGCCGCTGTTTGGGGAGGGGCGGAAGCAGCCGACCCGAAGGGGATGCGCCCGAGTTCTGGCCTCCCGCGGGAATATCCGGAGGCACCACCCCAGACCTGGAGAATCCATACCCGATGGCCCGTGCAGACCTCTTGCTTAACCTGGTGCGGACCGGATCTCGGGGAGACCAGGCCGCCTTCCGTCGTACGGTGGACGCGCTGATCGCCGAGGAGCGAGCCAAGCAGCACCACGTCCTGGCGGAGCAGCTCAAAGATAGCCTACGCCAGAATGGCACCAATGGGGGAATCGCGCTGCGAACCCCAGTTCCGAGCGGACTCCTCGCTATCCAGGAACCCCGGCGGCTGGTGGACGACCTGCTGTTACCTGAGGGCGTGAAGGCCTTGGTCGCCGAACTGGTGGAGGAGCACCACCGAAGGGAGCTTCTGGAGTCCCACGGTCTCGAGCCCCGGAACCGCGTGCTCTTGGTGGGTCCTCCAGGCAACGGGAAGACCTCCCTGGCTGAAGCCGTCGCGTGCGCTCTGGGGGTCCCGATGCTTGTCGTGCGGTATGAGGCGCTGATCGGCAGCTATCTCGGAGAGACAGCCTCACGGCTCGGCCGCTTGTTCGAGGAGGCCCGGCAGCACAGGTGCGTCCTCTTTTTCGACGAGTTTGAGACCCTGGGGAAGGAGCGCGGCGACGAGCACGAGACGGGAGAAGTCAAGAGAGTCGTCGCCTCGCTGCTCCTCCAGATAGACGCTCTTCCCCCTCACTGCGTGGTGATCACGGCCACCAATCACCCGGAGTTGCTGGACCGCGCCGTGTGGAGACGCTTCCAATTGCGCCTCGAGCTGCCGGCTCCGACCCGGGACCAACGCGTCGAGTTTTTCAATAGATGGATCGAGGCTTCCGGGCTGACGGTGGGGCTCAGCCCCCGCACCCTGGCCAACAAAGTCCAGGGGAACAGCTTCTCCGAACTCGAGGACTTCTGCCAGGATGTGCGGCGGCGAATGATCCTAAAGGGACTCGAAAGCGATCCGAGACCCATTCTGGAGGAGCGGATCGGCCTGTGGCGTAAGCAATACCGGAACCAGATAGCGTAATCGGGGAAGTATGGACGACCTTTCACTCTTGCTAATGCCCACGCCTGGTCTACCAGGGGCCAGGCGCCAACTAACAGGTGGTGGGGGACAGGTCCGGGGGCCGGGCGCTGCAAGACAACTGGCCAGGCTTGGCCCCGCCTGGAAGGAACTCCAAGAATCCTTCGAGCGGCGGCGGAACCAGTTGCGGTCCGACGCCACGGGGTTGGAGCCCGAGGAAGTGGTCGTCCTGGAGTGCCTGGGGACCGTTCAGAACTTCCTCCAGGCCGCCCGACGTGTCCCGGATCTGGAATGGCTTGGGGAATGGGAAGCGGAGCGGGTGGCTCCCGACGAGGACTTCTACCAGCTCAAGAGCCGCCGGGGAGGTGAACCGCCCCGGGAGGACCATACCAGCCAGATCGATCGGCGGCTCTTCCTGATCTTCACGAACCAGAAGGCGCTGGAGCAGATGCTCTCCCTGTGGGGGGCCTGGTCGCGCGGCGAGAAGCTTGCTCGTGGTTTCGCTCCATGGAAAGCGGTCTTCGAGCAGCTGAGGGACGTCCGGCGATGGAACATCCAGGACCGCCTTGCCGAGACGGGCCTGGTACAGGACTGGCAGGAGAGGGCGGCCCAAGGCCAGGAGGTGGGGATCGCTGAGATCGAGCTGTGGTACCGCCCGGACCCCGATCGGCGGACCCGTGCAGAGCAAGCCGTTTCAGCCAGCGTCCAGGCGGCGGGAGGTAACGTCCTGGCCCGTGCCGACCTCGAGGAGGCCGGCTATCACGCCCTCCTGGTCAAGATGCCGCTGACCTCCCTCCTTTCGGTCCAGGTCCTGGATGAGGTGGCCTTTCTCCAATCGGAGGACATCCAGTTCGCGAGGCCGGTGGGACAGTCTCCGGTCCACCTGGCGGCCGGTGAACCGGAGGAAGTCGCCGCAGAGATAGAGGGCCGACAGCCTTCCGGAGCGGCCGTGGCTGCCCTGCTCGACGGTATGCCGATGCAGAACCACCCACTGCTGGCAGGTCGGCTCCTTGTCGACGATCCCGATGGCTTCGAAACCGAGTACCCGGCGGCCGCGCGGAGGCACGGCACCTCGGTGGCCTCGCTCATCGTGCTGGGCGACCTCAACGGCGCTCGAGTTTCCATCGGTACCCCGCTGTACGTCCGCCCCATTATGAAGCCGAAAACCAGCTTCACAGGTACCATCGAATGCGTGCCCGAGGGGATGCTGCTTCCCGACCTGCTGCACCGCGCGGTGCGGCGAATCAAGGAAGGAGAAGCCGGCGAGGAGGCGGTCGCACCGGAGGTCTCGGTGGTGAACCTCTCGATCGGAGACCCTGCCCGTCCCTTCTTCGGCACCATGAGCGCCACGGCACGGGTCCTCGACTGGTTGTCCTGGCGTTACGGTGTGCTGTTCCTCGTCAGCGCAGGCAATTGCACCGGGCCGATCCAGGTCGAGGCGCCGCGAGCGCGCCTGTCGGATCTGCAGCCTGAAGAGCTGGAGGCCCGAATTCTCCGAGCGCGCTTCGAGGATCGGCGGAATCGGCGTCTCCTGGCACCAGCGGAGTCGGTCAATGCCATCACCGTGGGAGCTCTCCACGAGGATTCGTGCGACGACCCGCCGTTCAACCCTTCCTGGCGAGATCCGTGCACCACGGCCGGGCAGCCATCCCTGCTGAATCCCCTGGCTGGTGGCTACGGACGGTCATTGAAACCCGATCTCCTGGTCCCGGGTGGACGGCAGTTGCTGCAGGAGGGCCTGATCCCGGACGGCGAGCGGGTCACTCTGGAGCTTGTGCATAGCATCCGCGCCCCGGGAGTCCGCTCTGCCTGCCCTCCGACCGGCGCAATTCAGGCGGCGGGGGCGCAGTACACGCGCAGTACGAGCACCGCCACGGCCCTGGCGACCCGGGAGGCCATCCGGCTCCTCGAGTTGCTCCAACAGCTTCGAGGAGAACCGGGGGGCGAGATTCTCGACGACATCCCGCCGGGTCTGTGGCTCAAGACCCTTCTGGTCCACGGGGCTGACTGGGGAGAGGCGCCGGCCATCCTCAGGCGGGCTCTGGGATCGGAGCGACTTCGGTCCGGCACCTCGGATCGGGGCGGGCTTGGGAGGTTCCTCGGCTACGGAGCCTACTCCGCCGAGCGGTCGAGCCAGTGCAACACCTGGCGGGCCACCGCCCTCGGGGCGGGGCAACTTGGCGCGGACCTGTCGCACGTGCACAGGATGCCCGTCCCTGCTGCCCTGGGCATCCGAGGGAAGCGCAGGCTGACGGTTACGTTGGCCTGGTTCACTCCGATTCGACCCCACGTGCTCGAATATGCCCTCGCCGACTTGTGGTATCGGGTGAGCCCCCTAGAGGCCCTCGGCCTGGACCGAAATCAGGCGGACGATAAAGCCGCCCGACGGGGTACCGTGCAGCACGAGGTCTTCGAGGGGGAGAAGGCAGTCGTCCTCGAGGACGACCAGGATCTGGAAATTCAGGTGAATTGTCGGGAAGTCGGCGGAAAGCTCCCCCGGCCAATCCCCTACGCCCTGGCCGTGACGCTGGAGGTGGCCGAGGCGTTGAGCATCTACCAGGAGGTCCGGGACCGACTCCGCCAGCGGGTGGCCGTGCGGCCAGCCGGACGATAAGCCGGCAGCGTCTCGGGTGGTGACACGGCTTGGCAGGCCTGGAGCATATACTGAGCCGGACGCTGCCGGGGGAGGCTCTGGTCTGCGGATCGAGAACGAGCCCAGACCGCCCAGGGGAAGGAGCCAACAAGACCCGATGACGATCCAGACCGAGACGCCCGCAGCCAATCCCAAGGAATACCTGGCCGACCTGCAGCGCTTGCAGCGAGAGGTCCAGGACGACCTGCGGGAGCGGACCGGGACCGTGGCGGACCTGAAGAGCCGCCTCGAAAGCGAGTGGGACGCGGCCCGACAGGCGGGGCGCACGAGCTCCACCTACGAGGCGTGGCGCGAGGACTACCTGGTGCAGTCCGCCGCCGCCTGGATCGTGGCCTGCGTGTTCGCCCGATACCTGGAGGACCACGGCCTGATCGAGCAGGTGTGGCTGGCTGGCGAACCCGCCGGGCCCGAGGGCGGAGAGGACAGGCTCCGGAGGGCCCAGGATTCCCACGAGGCCTATTTCCGGGTGCACCCCGGCCACTCCGACCGGGAGTACCTGGAGCACGTCTTCCTGGAGTTGGCCCGGCTCCCCGGGTGCGCCGACCTGTTCGCCGAGGACCGCAACCCTCTGTGGAAGATCGGGGTCTCGGGCGACATGGGCCGGCGGCTGCTGACCTTCTTCCAGGAGCGGAACCCCGAGACGGGCCGGCTGCTGCGCCCCTTCACGACCGCCGAGGGCGACACCCGTTTCCTGGGCGACCTGTACCAGGACCTTTCGGAGGATGCCCGCAAGCGCTACGCCCTGCTGCAAACGCCCGACTTCGTCGAGGAGTTCATCCTGGACCGGACGCTGGAACCCGCGATCCGGGAGTTCGGGCTGGAGGAGGTGCGCCTGCTGGACCCGGCCTGCGGTTCGGGGCACTTCCTGCTGGGGGGATTCCACCGGCTGTTCCGGCGCTGGCAGGAGAAGGAGCCGGGCGGCAACCGGCGGGAGTGGGCCCGGCGGGCGGTGGAGGCGGTGGCGGGGGTGGACCTGAACCCGTTCGCGGCGGCGATTGCGCGCTTCCGGCTGCTGGTGGCTTACCTGCGGGCGGCCGGCATCGCCCACATGAAGGATGCGCCGGACGTGAAGCTGCGGGTGGCGGCCGGGGACTCGCTGATATACGAGCAGCGGCTCGAATATCGGACCGACAGATACCTGGAGGGCGAGAGTTGGACGCCAGATTCCTTCATGCAGGGGGACTATGAGGACGCCTGTGAGATTCTCCGCCAGCGTTACCATGCTGTAGTAGGCAATCCGCCGTATATCACCGATAAAGACCCGGTGCACCGCGAGTTCGTGCGCGAACACTACGCCAGTGCAGCCGGAAAGTTCTCGCTGGGGGTCCCGTTCACGGAGCGTTTCTTCGAGTTGGCTGTGCAGGGCGGCAGGGGCACGTCTGCTGGCTGGGTTGGGATGATCACCACGAACTCGTTCATGAAGCGCGAGTTCGGGAGCAAGCTCATCAGCGAGTTCTTTCCCAAGGTCGACCTGACCCACGTGTTGGATACATCCGGTGCATATCTGCCGGGACACGGCACTCCAACGGTCATCCTGGTGGGGCGGCACCGCAGTCCCGTGGACCGCAACGTGCGCGCGGCCCTGGGCGTGCGGGGCGAGCCCCAGACGCCGGAGGACCCGAGTCAGGGCAAGGTCTGGCGCTCGATCGTTGACTTGGTCGATCAACCCGGTGCCGAGAGCGAGTATATTACTATCGCGGATGTCCCGAGGGGGACGTTCCATAAGCATCCTTGGAGCCTCGAGGGAGGTGGTGCGGGCGAACTCAAAGAGCTGGTGGAGGGTGCAAGCAACAAGATACTCGAGGACTTGAGCGATTCGATAGGATTCGCCAGCTTTACGGGACAAGACGAAGTGTTCGCTGCAGAGGAACACCAACTACTGCGAATGGGCCTCCCGAAGTCCCACGTGAAATCGTTCATATTCGGAGAGGCTGTTCGTGATTGGCAGACCGCCCGATTGCTTCATGCATTTTCGCCCTACGACTGCTCCCTCGGACTCCTGCCGCTTGACCTCGGCTCGCTCTGGTATCGTTTTCTCTGGCCATATCGCCGCAGCTTGCAGACGATTTTGACGTTCGGTAATCAAACTCGTATGGAGGCGGGAGACCCTTGGTGGGCGTGGTACCGATGGGTGCCGGAGAAGTATCGCACCCCCCTCTCGATCGCCTTCGCCTTCGTGGCGACCCACAACCACTTCGTGCTGGACCGGGGCGGCAAGGTCTTCAAGCAGTCTGCCCCGGTGATCAAGCTGCCGCCCGGGGCCACGGAGGACGAGCACCTGGCCCTGCTGGGGGTGCTGAACAGTTCGGTGGCTAATTTTTGGGCTCGGCAGACCCTTTACGCGAAGGGCGGCGACTACGTCGGCACGGAGGGGGCCCGGCTCGTGAAAACCCCTTGGGATGACCGACTGGAACGCGACGGGACCAAGATTGCCACATTCCCACTAGCACGAGAGCGTGAAACAATCCCCCTCGCCCGCCTTCTCGACTCCCTCTCCATCCAGGCCCAGAGCCTCCTACCCGCATCGCTGGTAACCCACGACGTCCCCACCCGAGCCGCACTCGATGCAGCCCGCACGGAAGAGGACCACCTCTTCGGCCTCCGCGTCGCCCTCCAGGAGGAACTCGACTGGCTCTGCTACCGCCTGTACGGCATCCTGACAGAGGCCCAGACCCCGCTCTTCGACCCCGAGCAGGTCCCCGAGGTCCGCCTCGGTGAGCGCGCCTTCGAGATCGTGATGGCCCGCAAGATGGCCGCCGTCTCCTCCCCCCCTCCGGGGGGGCCGGGGGGGGCGCAATTTCAGACCACCTGGTTCGAGCGCCACGGATCGACCCCGATTACTGAGATTCCCTCCCGCTGGCCCGCCGAGTACCAGGCCATCGTGCAGCGCCGCATCGACCTGATCGAGGCGGGCGGATACCTGCGCCTGCTGGAGAAGCCCGAGCACAAGCGCCGCTGGAACCGCGAGCGCTGGGAGGACCTGGAGCAGGCCGCCCTCCGCTCCTGGCTGCTGGACCGCCTGGAGACGCCCCGCTACTGGCCCGCCCAGGAACTCACCTCCTGCGCCCGGCTGGCCGACATGGCAGGCCAGGACCCCGAGTTCCTGCAGGTTGCCGCCCAATACATGGGGGTCCGCGCCGGGACGGCGCAGATGGGGGGCCGCTCGGACTACGACCGCACCGCCCTGGTGACCGAGCTGGTGCTGTCCGAGGCCGTGCCCCACCTGCCGGTGCTCCGCTACAAGCCTTCGGGGCTGCTGAAGCGCAAGCAGTGGGAGGACGTGTGGGCCCTGCAGCGCCGCGAGGACGCCGCTTCCGGCCGGAGCCCGGGGGGCGCAGGCGGCTCCACGGATCTCGTGGGCGACATCCCGGTGCCGCCCAAGTACACCTCGGCCGACTTCCTGGATGCCACCTTCTGGCGTCTGCGCGGCAAGCTGGACGTTCCCAAGGAGCGGTTCGTCCACTACCCGCACGCGGAGCGCGAGACGGACCCCACCCCGGTGGTCGCCTGGGCGGGTTGGGACCACCTGGAGCAGGCCAAGGCCCTGGCGGCCTATTACCTGCGCGGCCGCGAGGTCGAGGGCTTCCCCGTCGAGCGCCTGGTGCCCCTGCTGGCGGGGCTGCAGGAACTGCTGCCCTGGGTCCTGCAGTGGCATCCGGAGGTGGACCCCGGGATGGGGATGTCCATGGGCGAATTCTTCCGAATGTTCCTGGCCGAGCAGTTGCGGGCCCTGGGCCTGAAGGAAGAGGACCTGCGGAACTGGACCCCGCCAGCCAGGACGACCAGGGGCCGCCAGAAGAAGTAGGAAGGAACGCCATGGCCACGCTGATCCGCGAACTGATCGACATCCCCGAGCGGGTGCACAAGGGCGACTTCGTCCTGAAGCTCACCGAGGGGGTCACGCATCCCCGGGAGACGCTGCAGAGCTACGTCATCACGCCCGAGCTGGCACAGCACTTCGAGGAGGCGCTGAAGTTCATCCAGAGCTCGGTCGAGGCGGGCACCAGCAAGGCCACCTACCTGCACGGAAGCTTCGGCGCCGGGAAATCGCACTTCATGGCGGTCCTGCACCTGCTGCTGCAGAACGTGCCCGAGGCGCGCAGCCTGCCCGAGCTGGTGCCCCTGGTCTCGCGCTGCGAGTGGCTGGGGAAGCGCAGGTTCCTGCTGGTCCCCTACCACATGATCGGCGCCAGGAACATGGAGTCGGCCATCCTGGGCGGCTACGTGGACCACCTCCGGCGCGTCCACCCCGAGGCACCGATCCCGGCGGTGTACCTGGCCACCAGGCTGCTGGAAGCCGCGCGCCAGAGGCGGGCCGACGACGGCGACGCCAGGTTCTTCGGCCGCCTGGGCAAGACCCGGGGCGCCAAGCCCGGGTGGGGCAAGCTGGCCTCGGGCTGGGACGCCGCGCGCTTCGAGGCGGCGCTGGGGAGCCCGCCCGACTCGGAGGAGGCCCGCCGGCTGACCGAGGACCTCCTGACCGACGTCTTCCCGGAATACGCGGACCTGGCAGGTGGCCAGGGCCTGGGGTTCCTGCCCCTGGACAAGGGGCTGGAGGCCATCAGCCACCACGCCAGGAGCCTCGGCTACGACGGGCTGATCCTGTTCCTGGACGAGCTGATCCTGTGGCTGGCCAGCCGGGCCGCGGACCTGGCCTTCGTCCACGAGGAGGGCCAGAAGCTCACCAAGCTGGTCGAGGCCCAGTATTCCAACCGGCCGGTGCCGATCATCTCGTTCGTGGCCCGGCAGCGGGACCTCCGGGAACTGGTGGGGACCACCATCACGGGCGCCGAGCAACTGGGCTTCTCGGACGCCCTGAAGCACTGGGAGGGCCGCTTCGACAAGATCGCGCTGGAGGACCGCAACCTTCCCGAGATCGCCTCGCGCCGCGTGCTGAGGCCCCGTTCCGAGGACGCCCGGCGCACGATGGACCGGAGCTTCGAGGAGGTCCTGGCGACGCGCAAGGAGGTCCTCGAGACGCTCCTGACCGAGCACGCCACCCCGGAGATGTTCCGCAAGGTCTATCCCTTCAGCCCGGCGCTGGTCGAGGTGCTGGTGGCCGTCTCCAGCGCGCTGCAGCGCGAGCGCACCGCCCTCAAGCTGATGATGGAGCTCCTGGTCCAGCAGCGGGACACGCTGGAACTGGGGCACCTGATCCCGGTCGGCGACCTCTTCGACCTGCTGCTGTCCGGGGACGAGGCCTTCTCGGACGTGATGAGGGGCCTGGCGGACAACGCCCGGCGCCTCTACCGGGAGAAGGTGCTGCCACTCCTCGAACAGGAGCATGGCACCCTGACGGAGCTGCGCCAGCAGGCGCCTCAGGACGCGGACGCCGCGCGCCGGCTGCGGCAGTTCCAGACCGACGACCGGCTGATCAAGACCCTGCTGCTGGCCGCCCTCGCCCCCGAGGTCCCGGCCATGAAGAACCTGACCCCGGCCCGCCTGGCGGCCCTGAACCACGGCACCATCCAGGCCCCCATTCCCGGCTTCGAGCGCACCGTGGTGCTCACCAAGCTGAAGCACTGGATCGCGGCGGGAATCGGCGAGATCAAGCTGTCCGAGGACCCCCTGAACCCGACGGTCTCCGTCCAGCTCACGGGCGTGGACGTCGAGGGGATCCTGGAGAGCGCCCGCGGCGAGGACAACGCCGGCAACCGCATCCGCAAGGTGCGCGAACTGCTGTTCGGCGCCCTGGAGATCCCGCTGGAGGACTCTCTGTTCCAGAACTACCGCCTGCTCTGGCGCGGCTCCTGGCACGACTTCGACCTGCTGTATGGCAACACGCGCGAGCTTCCCGACGAGTCCCTGCGCTCGAAGGGAGAGCAGTGGAAGATCATCCTGGACTACCCCTTCGACCCGGACCACTCGCCGAACGACGACCTGGCCCGGCTGGAGGAGTTCCGCGAGAGCAACCCCGAGGGGGCCAACACGCTGGCCTGGCTGCCGAACTTCCTCTCGGCCCAGGCGGGCCGCGACCTGGGCACCCTGGTGGTCCTGGACTACCTGCTGCAGAGCGAGGACCGCTTCACCAGCCACGCCGGGCACCTGGCCACCGGGGACCGGGATGCCGCCCGGCAACTGCTGAGGAACCGTCGCGACGTGCTGCGCCTGCGCCTGCAGGAGGGCCTGGAGATGGCCTTCGGCATCCGCGAGGCCGCCGGGAACCTGGTGGACGACTCCTACCAGATGAGCCTCTCCGACCACTTCCAGTCCCTGCATCCCGGCTTCAAGCCGCGCCCGCCGGCCCGATCGGGCGGCATGAAGCACGCGCTGGACGGCCTGCTGGACCAGGCGCTGCGCTTCTACTACCCCGCCCATCCCGCGTTCGAAGTGAAGGGTGAGATCAAGCTCGGCTACCTGCGCAAGCTCTGGCCGGAACTGCAGAAGGCCCTGGAGAGCCCGGACGGCCGCCACCTGGTGGAGGACCGCAGCCTCCGGCCCGCCCTGCGCGAGATCGTGGGGCCGCTGAAGCTGGGCCAGATGCACGAGACCCACCTGGTGCTGGAGCGCCACTGGCTGATGCACTTCCACAAGAAGATCGCGGACGCCAACCCCAAGCACCTGACCGTGCGGCTCCTCTACGAGTGGATGGACCAGCCCGCCCGCATGGGCCTGCCGGAGCTGCTGCAGGCGCTGGTGGTCCTGTTCTTCGCCTGGCAGACCAACCGCAGCTTCCGCCGCAACGGGGCGCCGGTCTTCCCGGACCTGGACACGCTGCAGACGGACATGGTCCTGGTGGAGCAGGCGCTGCCCGCGGCGGAAGACTGGAAGCTGGCCCTGGAGAGGGCTCGGAAGGTCTTCGACCTCAAGCCGCTGGAGGTCCTGAACGCCGGGAACGTGGAGCGGCTGGCGGAGGACCTCAGGAGGCTGGCCTCGGACCATGTGCAGGTGGCCTGTGAGCTGCCGGGGCGCCTGGAGGAGCTGGCCCGCCTCGTGGGGATGAGCCCGGAGGAACTGGCCGGCACGCACCGGATGCGCACCGCCCGGGCCGCCTCGGCGCTGCTGGAATCCCTTGCCGACCGGGGCGCGGAGGCCCGCGAGCTGGTGCACCGGGCCGCGCAGGCCCACCTGGCCAGCGGCGCCGAAGCCACGCGGGCCAGCCTGAAGTCCACCCCCGACGTGCTGGAGGCGCTCCGCTCCCAGAACCTGCAGCTCCTGGAGGCCGCCGGGAACTGGGCCGACGAGCGCCAGCAGAAGGGCCGCGCCCTGATCCGCTCGGTTCGGGAGGCCCTGGCCTTCGACGACCTCTCGATGCCGCTGGCCCCGGAGGTGAGGAAGGCTGCCAAGGCCATCTTCGACATCCTCACGGTGAAGCCACCGCCCCCTCCTCCCCCACCCCCTCCGGATCCGAAGCCCAGGCGGGAGGTCGTCGTCTCCCGCGGCGAGTGGTCGGGGATCTCCGCCCGCAAGGCGCTGGACCAGGTTGAGGACCTGCGCCGCGCGCTTCAGGGTCGGGATGGCGACGTCCAGGTGGACCTGACCTGGACCGTGCGCCAGAGGACCGACTGAGCCGATGCCGATTCCGCTGCAACCGGGCCTGCTGAAGGCCCAGGTCCTGGCCGTCCTGCAGAAGGCGCCCGAAGCCCGCGCCGTGGGCTTCCATGCCGACTTCTGCTGGAACGGCCCGGAGCTGTTCGAGGTGGAGGGGCGCCGCATCCGCGTGTCCTGCGCCCCCTCGGTGCTGGAGGCCCGAGCGGCGCTGGCCGCCCACAGCGACGAGGAGGGCGAGCTCCTGGTGCTGTTGACGCCGCTGCAGGGCGCCGACCTCGGGCAGGAGGCGATGGCCCGGCTGCTGCGGGGGCGCCTGCTCCCCATCGAGCCGTGGGAGGCCGTGAAGGTGCGGATGAAGGCCCGCGAGGTGGACCCGCTGCTGCAGGCCCGGCCCGACCTGGCCCGCATCCTGATCGACGTGGAGCCGGCCGGCGGCTTCCCCGCCGCGCCCGCCGGCGTGGTCACGGCGGACCACGTGTGGAGCCTGCTCTTCGAGCATGCCCTGGGACTGGGTCCGCGGATTCCGGACACGCGGGACCTCCTGGCGTGCTCCTTCCGCGAGGGCCTCACCCGGTTCGCCCGGGCCGAGGCCCCGCTGCGCGAGGCTGCCCTGGAGTACCTGCGCCGCGTGCGCGGCGAGGCGGTCCTGCTGGTGCTGCGCTGCGCCGAGGCCGGGCACGCCCGGAAGGCCCTCCCCCTGGGCCTGGCCTGCGCCGCCCTGTTCGCGCAGGACGGCCTGGACGTGGGGCGCGCCCGGAGCGAACTGTCGGCCGCGGCCGCCCGGCTCGAGCAGTACGTGGGGGGCCACCCGGTCCCGCCCGGCAGCGGACGCGACTGGGCGGACGCCGCCCGGGCCGCCCTGGACGACCTGGAACCCGAGGAGCGCGGTCGCGCCCTGGGCCTGGGCGACGAGGCCCTGGACGTCATGCTGCGGGCCTCGGAGTGGGCCCGGCTGAGCCGCGTCTCGCCGCGCGGGTTCGGGCAGCGGCTGGGCGAGGTGGCGCGCCTCCTGCGCGAGGCCCTGGACTGCGGGGAGGCCTCGGAGAGCCTGACGGAGGCCGTCCGGTTCGCCCTCGATCACGACGAGGCCCGGCGGCAGCCTCGCCGGGCCGAGGCCCTGCGCATGGCGCTCCGCCTCCTGCGCTGGCTGGGGGAGCGCCAGCAGCAGCCCCAGGACGGGCTGGCCGGGCTGGCCGCCTGCTACGTCGCCCAGGGCGCCTGGGCCGATCGCGCGCGCAACTTCCTCGCCGCGGGAGACGGCCATCCCGACCTGCAGAGCTCGTACGTGGCGCTGCTCCGCCGACTGCGGGAGGTGCGCGAGCAGGAGAACCTGGCCTTCGCCAGGGCGCTGGCGGGCTGGACCGAGGCCGGAGCCAGCGTGGCGGGGGTGCTTCCCATCGAACGGTTGCTGGACGAGGTGGTGGTGCCCCTGGCCAAGAGCCACCGCGTGCTGCTGGTGGTCCTGGATGGCGCCAGCCGCGCCGTGGCCTGCGAGCTGTACGAGGACCTGCTGGGAAGGGGCTGGGTGCGGCGCCGCCCGGCGGACAGGCCGCTGCTGCCCGTGCTGGCCACGGTTCCCTCCGTGACCGAGGTCTCCCGCGCCAGCCTGCTGAGCGGCAAGATGGTCCGAGGCAGCTCCGACCTGGAGAAGGCCAACTTCAAGCAGCATCCCGGCCTGCGGTCCGTCTCCCCGGCCGACCGCCCCCCGCTGCTGCACCACAAGCCGGACCTGCTGGAGGGGTCGGCCTCGGCCCTGAAGGAGGAGGTCGCCTCGCGCATCGCCGGCGACCGCTACCGCGTCCTCGGGGTGGTCGTCAACGCCGTGGACGACTTCCTGGGGAAGGACGACCAGCTCGAGCCCGGCTGGAACCTGGACACCGTCCGCCCCCTCTGTGCCCTGCTGGACCACGCCCGCGACGCCGGCCGCGTGGTCGTGCTGGCCAGCGACCACGGCCACGTGCTGGAATGGGAGGGCACGATCCGGAGCGCCCAGGATTGCGGCGAGCGCTGGCGCACGCCCGCCACCCCGCCCGGCGAGGGCGAGGTCCTGGTCCGAGGCCCGCGGGTGCTGGGGCGCGATGCCTCCGAGGTGGTGGTCCCCTGGAGCGAGGCCTTCCGCTACAGCCCCCGCAAGTGCGGCTACCACGGAGGCGCCACGCCCCAGGAGATGCTCCCCCCGCTGATGGTGCTGGCTCCCGCCGCGATGGCGGTGACCGGCTGGGTCCAGGAAGGCGCCGGGGCGCCCGCCTGGTGGGATCCCTTCGCCCCTCCCCTGGACCTCGACGAAGCCGGGCTGGCAGCCCCCGCCCCGGCTCCCCTGCCCCCTCCCGGCCAGCAGTATGCCCTGTTCTCGGAGGCCCAGCCCAGCGAGGAACGCTGGCCCTCCTGGCTGCGCGAGCTGGTCCGCTCGGAGGCCTTCGAGGCCCAGAGGCTGGCCGTCGGGGCCCAGGCCCCGGACCAGGCCACCCTGGCGCGCCTGCTGCTGGTGCTGCGCGAGAGCGGCGGCGAGGCGTCGCTGCCCACCCTGCAGGCGCACCTGGACCTGGCCCCCGACCGGCTGCTGGAGGTGCTGGACGGGGCCGCCCTGGTGATGAACCCGGCCGGCCATCCTGTCCTGACCCGGCTGCCCGACAGCGCCAGGCTGGACTTCCCCACCCTGCAGCGCTGCTTCGGCTCGCTGGGGGTCGGCCTGGAGCTCGAGGTCGCGGGCGGCGCCCGGCTGCGCCTGGACGTGCCGGGCGACCTCTCGCCCCTGGAGACCGAGGTCCTCCAGGCCCTGGCGAAGCACAGCCGGCTCACCGAGCGCGACCTGGGCAACCTGACCAGCCGCCGCCGGGTAGGCGGAGTCGTCGAGAACCTCAGCCTGCGCCTGGAGAAGGCGGGCCGCCCCTGGATCGTCTGCGAGGGCTCCGGGGATGAGGGCAGGGTGTACGCGTTTCGAGGTCAGGCCGGGCGGGACGGCTCATGAGCCACCCTCTCTCCCGTGACACCTCCCTCTCCATCGTCCACGCCCTCCGGTCCGGGACCGTCCCCGCCGAAGGGCTGGAGCACTTTGCCGTCGGTCTGGAGCCCCAGATGGAGGCGCTGCGCGAGCAGTGGGAGTTCGTCTCGCGGGGTCACGGGCAGTACCGCTTCCTGAGAGGCCCCTACGGCTCGGGCAAGACCTTCCTGGCCGCGCTGGCGTCCGCGGAGGCGCTCCGCGCGGACCTGGCCGTCTCGCATGTGGTGATCTCCGCCACCGACACTCCCCTGTACCGCCTGGCCGAGATCTACCGGAAGTGCTGCCAGGGCCTCACCGTTCCAGGCCGTCGCGGCGGGGCGCTGCAGAGCGTCGTGGACCGCTGGCTGTACCGCCTCGAGGAGAAGGTCGCCCAGCTCGATCACCTCGACGAGGACGACCCCGCCTTCTCGGCCGCCGTGCAACGCCGCGTCGACCAGGACCTGGTCCTCCTGGGACGCGAGGCGGGCCGCTTCGCCGCCTGCCTGAAGGCCTACCACGAAGCCCACCTCCGCCAGGACTTCGTCGAGACCCGGGGCATCCTGGACTGGCTCTCGGGCGAGCCCAAGGTCAGCGCCGCCGTCAAGCGGGTCGCGGGCGTGCGCGGGCAGGTGGACGGCGCGGACGCGCTGACCTTCCTGCGCGGCCTTCTGCATCTCCTGCGCGAGGCGGGACACCCGGGGCTCCTCCTGGTCCTCGACGAGGCCGAGACCGTGCTCCGCCTGCGCGGCCCCGAGCGCCAGAAGAGCCTGGAGGCCCTCCGCCAACTCATCGACGCGCTGGACCGCAACCAGTTCCCCGGGCTGCTGCTGGTCCTCACCGGAACCTCCGACTTCTTCGAGAGCCCTCGCGGCGTGCCGGACCTGCCGCCCCTGCACGAGCGCATCCGCGACCTGTCGCGCGAAGGCGAGCCCGAGAACCTGCGCCAGCCCCAGCTCAGGCTGCCCGCCTTCGACCGGGCCCGCCTGCTGCAGGTGGCCCGCAGGGTGCGCGACCTGTACCCCGCCCACGACGCCTGGCGCGTCGCCGAGAAGGTCTCCGACGTCTTCCTGGACCGGCTGGCCGACCAGGTGACGGCCGGCTTCGGGGGGCGCGTCGACCTGGCCCCGCGCATGTTCCTGCGGGAACTGGTGCACGTCCTGGACCTGGCCGACCAGCACCCGGACTACGACCCGTTCGACTCCTACCGGTTCGAACTGCGCGAGTCCGCCTCGGAGCTGCCCCTCCGACCGGAGGAGTCCGAGGCCCGCGACCTCCTCCTGTGAAAGGCGCCTTCGATCGCCTCTCGGAGCGTGTCCGCCAGGGAGTCGTGCAGGACCTCGGCTGGAGGGAGTTCCGTCCCATCCAGGAGATGGCCATCGAAGCCATCCTCGACGGCCTGAACGTCCTGGCCCTCGCCCCCACCGCCGGCGGCAAGACCGAAGCCGCCATGATCCCCGTGGTGGACTCGCTGTGCCGAGACGGCGGCCGGGCCCTCTACCTCTCGCCGCTCCGGGCCCTGCTGAATGACCAGGAAGAGCGGCTGATCCGGCTGGCGCGCCTGGGCGGCCTGCGCTCGTTCAAGTGGCACGGCGACGTCGGGGCCGACCGCAAGCGGGCCTTCGCGGCCGACCCGACCGAGATCCTGATGATCACGCCCGAGTCGCTGGAGGTCATCCTGGCCATCCCGCGCTACGACAAGCCGGCCTTGTTCGGCAATCTCCGCTTCGTCGTCGTCGACGAGATCCACGCCTTCGCGGGAGACGACCGGGGCGACCACCTGATCGCCCTCCTGGAGCGGCTGACGGAATACGCCGAGTCGGACTTCCAGCGGATCGGGTTGTCCGCCACGGTGGGGCACCCCGAGACCCTGCTGTCCTGGCTGCAGGGCTCCAGCCGGCGAGAGGCGCGCGTGCTCCGCCCACCCGAGTCGAAGAGCCGCCGCGTGGTGGAGATCCACCCCCTCGGACCCGACGAGGAACCCGGCCCGCTGGCCGCCCGCCTGGCCGCCGGCCAGAAGTCGCTGCTGTTCAGCGAGTCCCGGGGCAAGGTGGAGAAGCTCAAGCTGCAACTCGAGGAGGGCGGCGTCCGGGCCTGGTCCCATCACGCCTCCCTCTCGCGCGAGTACCGCGAAGAGGCCGAGCGCGCCTTTCGGGAAGGCACGAGCTGCTGCATCGTGTGCACCAGCACGATGGAACTGGGCCTGGACGTCGGCGATCTGGACCTGGTCCTGCAGTTCCACGCCCCGCCCACCGTGTCGGCCTTCCTCCAGCGCCTGGGCCGCACCGGACGCCGCTCGGGGACCGCCGGACACCTCGCCTTCCTGACCGACGAATCGGACAGCTTCCTGCTGGCCTGCGCCCTGGTATCGCTGGCCCTGGAGGGCTGGATCGAGCCCGTCCGCCCCACCACCCGGTCCGCCCACGTCTACCTCCACCAGGTCCTGGCCCGCCTGCTGCAGCGGGGCGGCCTGACCCGCCGCTCGCTGGTGGAGGGGGTCGGCTCCCCCTGGTGCTTCTCGGACCTGGCTCCCGCCGACCGCGAGGAGATCCTGGACCACCTGCTCGGCACCGGACTCCTGGAGAAGGTCGACTCGCTGCTGGTGCTGGGCCGCGAGGGCGAGAAGAAGTTCGGCCACGCCAACTTCCTCGAGCTCTACTCGGTCTTCGAGACCCCACAGGAACTCCGCGTCCGGACCCTCGACAACCAGGAGGTCGGGACCCTGGAAACCTGGTTCGCCCAGTCCCTCGGCGAGACCCTGGTCTTCGTCCTGGGCGGACGCGCCTGGGTGTCGGTCGAGTGCGACTACGAACGCGCCGTCCTGACCGTGAAGCCAGCGCCCCGAGGCCGGATTCCCACCTGGATGGGCAGCCCGCGCCTGCTGTCCTACGAAGTCTGCCAGGCCATGCGGCGGCTGCTGATCGGCGAAGCGCCCGTCCCCTACCTGGGCCCGCGCGCAGCCCGCTGCCTCGAGCGCCTGCGCCTGGAATGGGGCGAATTGCTGAGGCCCACGCCTCTGACGATCCAACGCCAGGGGGACGAGGTGCTCCTCCACACCTACGCCGGCGGCAAGGTCAACAACGTCTTCGGCAGACTGCTGGAGCACCGCACCGGCGCCCGCGTCTCCATCGACAACACCAGGGTGCGCGCCAGCATGCCCGCCAGCGGACCGTGGTGGAGCGCCATCGAGGATGTCCTGGACCGCGTGCGGGCCGGACTGGATGCCGAGACGATCCGGGCCCTGGTCGCGCTGCTGCCTCGAGCCCGGATGTCCAAGTTCCAGCCCGACCTGCCGCCACGCCTCGAGACCGCACTGACGGCGGAAAGGCTGCTGGACCCGGACGGCGCCAGGGCAGTGGCAGCGGGCGAGCGCAGGACCGTGGAGACCGGGCCGACCCCGCGGGGCCGTCAGGGGGGGCGGGCCTGAGCGCAGGCGCTTCTTGCCCTGGAGCGACTCTCCCCTACCCCGCACCCCAGATGGACGCCACCTACGATGCCTTGCGCGAAGCGGGAGCCGTGTGTCCTGGGAGTGCGGCGATGGCTGCTGGTCAACAGGCCCGGACGGCGGCGCACTCCGGATCTGCCCCCAGAACGAGGCCAACAGGGGGGAATCGAGGAGAATATCGACGGATCTGGGGTGGGGCCTCAGGCCATGTCGCGGTGCCTGGCAGGAATGGCTGTTCCCCGCCAGCCGAACCCAGTTCATCGAGGGTCAACATGCCACAGTGCCCAACTGCCGGGAGGGAATCCAGCAACGCCACCCGCTCTGCACCGCCTCCCTGGCCGGTCAACTTGCCTCGGGCAGGGTGAAGCCAAACTGCAACTGGCGCCCCAATGCCTCGGCGATCCGATCCAATGTGGAGATCGTGGCGTTGCAGCGCTCGAGGTCCTCCCAGCGCTGGTAGGCCAAAAAGGAAACGCCCAGCCGGTCGGCCGCCTGCTGCATGGTCAAACCAGCACGCTTGCGTTCGCGACGGATCATCCAGGCGAGTTCCAACCAAGACCCCGGGTAGACCCACCCCCAACCCTGCGGCAGTTGGGACCGGAACGGGTCAAGTGAAGGAGGGGGAGCCGGACAGACTGGCGACCGGCAGGACCGGCTCTGGTTTTCAGGAACGCTCGAGAGTCCAAAATCCCTCGAGGGGGACGAACTCGATGGTCATCCCGTCAGAGACTCCCGACCAGTGGCAGAGCTGGACGAGGTACCACAAGGAAGCCAGTTGCAGAGTTGCTGATCCCAATTGGGTGAGAAACGTCGTGGAGCGTAGTCGGAAGAAACTGGCTGGTCTGTCAGAACGCCAGAGGTGCTTATTTGGGGAGATGGCCCAATTCCTAGAGCAAATTCACGAATATCTACTTGCGGATATTCCTGAGTCCGAGGACGGCTTCCGTTCGACGGCGTCGGCTGCTGTGCTCTATTTTGTCATGGACTGGGATGAGGTGCCTGACAATGACGAACCGGAAGGGTTCCTGGATGATCTTGCCGTCCTGGAACACTTCCGGCCGATCTTGGAGGCACACTTGGCGACGAATTGTCCTCAGGACATTTCGCCTTTGAAATGATACTGGATAATCTTGCGGCCGAAAAACCGGGCTTCCAGGCCGTTCCAGGCGCCTCCGACGATTCCACCGATTACAGGGACCGTCTTGGCGATGATGCCCTTCTGGGTAACTTTGCGACCCAGATGTTTCAGGAAGAATCGCTTGACTGCAGCCAAGGCCTCTTTCTGCAGGACGCTCTTGATTGCCCTCTTGGTCCCAACCTTTGCGGCTTGGACGCCGACCTCACCCAGTCCTTCGGACAGAACCTTTTGGGGAGCCAGCAAAATCACGACATCGTTCTTCCACGTTGGGTCGCTGAAGTAGTATTCATCTGCAAGGTAACCGACCAGGGCGCAGACGTAAGCGTACTGCCGGAGGGATATCCCCATATCAATTAGTGCCGCAGGTGCGGCGCAGGCCAAGTTTGACGGAAAGCCGCTCACAAATCCCACGGATGCAACATAATGGGACATCTTGGACACAACGTATTCAGCAACCTGGCACCGCGTCTTCTTGGAATGGCGAAGCATCAGGCTTTGCGCGTCCTTGCGGACCGCTTCTGGCTTGATCTGCAGAGCAACATTCAGAGTTCTGGCAAGGGCGTCTTTGGCTTCATCTGGGTTCATCTTCAACCTCCCACTTGCAGCCTGAGGTGGGGCACAAGAGTCTCATCGGACCAGTGTCGTGATGAGCACCCTGCTCAGGTGCAATTTACTCCTGTGTATTGACATCACGCCGATTCGCCGTAGTGCGGGAGCCTGGCAATCCTGCGGGGAGAGCTCTCCCGACCACGAGTGGTGACAGAAATCGTCAGGTCATGAAGCAGCCCATACTCCAAGTGCTTTGCCACAACCCTGGGGACAAGCTCCCCCTTCAGGGTGCTCATCATCAGAGCGCTTGGCTCGGCCTGGTCACGCAGCCTGAAGTCGGGTAGACCGCGAGCCCGAACGTAGGCCCCGTTAAGTTCCAGTTGATAGGTGAAGGCGCCAGATGGGCCCCGAGGGGGAAACCGGATCTGGACGGCTAGGAGAGGCTCCTCATCGGTATTCCTCTCTGCATTGTCTCTCACATCCTGGAGTTCTTGTTCCCGTGGAGAGGTCCCGATCGAGTAGACGAAAACCTCTGGCTGCGCCTCTCCGATGGCCCCATAAATCGCCACCCCGTCGCGGTTCCGAAGCGGCAACTCGAGGGTTCTGGACGAAGCAGCCTTTCGAAGTTCGTCCGCAAGCCCGAGCGTCACCCAGTACCTGATAGCGTCAGAGTCGCTGACCTCCTTCCCCTCTTTGTATTTCGCCCTATAGGCCTCCCGGAGCACCTCCAGGAGGGCTGTCGATAGCTTCACTGCGACGGTCCTGCTCCAGGTCGCTGTCTCTTCAGTCTTCTGGGATCGACTCACAACTAAAAGTATACTCAACGAAAGGAATTTCGTCAAGACATTGGACATGCTTATGGTTTACATTATCGCAGAAGCAGCACAGCCGCCCGCGCCAGATGATACTAGTCAGCCCGATGCGTCCTGGCAGAGACCAACTTTTAGGCCGACACAGCTGCCACTTGCGTCTCCTCTGCATGATTCCTGGGATACTCACGTTTGGCCTGATTCGAAGGCCTTCACAACAACGAGAGGGCGCAAGCACAAATGCGGGGCAAGGAACTTCTAGAGGGGTGCTTCCCGGACGGACTGGCGGCGCCTTCGGCCGATCTGGGCGCGATCTGGGCACCTGGACGGCGTCTTCAGGGGGACGGTGGGGGCACGAGGCGGCATTGACTGCAACCGGGCGAACGCCTGCGCGGCCCGGCTGAAGTGGTCCTCCTGCGAGACGCCTCGGCCCGACCCTGGCTTCAGGAGACCCCGTCGCCGGACCTCAGGACCTCGGCGAAGGTGCGGGCCAGGTCGGAGGCCTGCATGACGCCCCCCTATCGACGGCCTGCAGGCACGTTGAGCCCGGTGGGCCGCTGGAAGAAGAGGTGCCCGTCGTGCTGCCGACGCCGACGCCACCCGGGAGGCTCCCTGTGCCGGTAGTCGTCGGTGGAGCCCCTCAGGGCAGCACGCCGCGCTCGCGCAGGATTCGCCTCGTCTCCTCCAGGCGCAGGGTGCGGATGGACTCGGCGTCCGGCCCCTTCACCGTCAGGGCGTAGAACCACACGCGTTCCCCCCTTTCCACGTAGCCCACCAGCCATCCGCGCCACCCGTCGCCCTCGGGACCGGCCCCGGTCTTGCCGGAGAGTCGGTACTCCGGGGTCTCCTCCAGCACGATTAGATCCTTCACGAGTCGGGTGGTCTCCGCGGAGAAGACCCGGTTCCGGTAGAACCGCTGCAGGAACTCCACCTGCCCGTCCGGAGAGATCTCGAGGCTCCCGCCCAGCCAGAAGTCGGTCAGCCCGCTGGAGGGATCCGCGTTGCCGTATCCGATGCGGGTGAGCCATTCCTGCTCCCGCTCCGCGCCCAGGCGGACCGCCACCTCCCTGAAGTAGGGCACCACGGAGAACTTCATGGCGCTCCTCAAGTCATGCGACCGGTGCCACGCCTCAGGCCAGAACGGCTGAGGTGGATACGTCTCCGGGTCCCACTCGATGCGGTGGTCCGGGCCCTCCAGGACCCCGGCCTCCAGTGCGATCCCTGCGTGGGGGATCTTGAAGGTGGAGAAAGGTGCGTAGCGGCGGGCGCACCCGGCGGGGTCATGGCGCCAGACCTCGTCGGTGGCGCCGTCCACCAGGACGAAGGACCCGGACAAGCCCCCGAACCAGACCTGGGCCAGGAGGGCGAGGAGGAGCATCGACGCACGTTCAGGGCGCTGCCGGGAGAATCCTCCGGCCCGGGCCGAAGCAGCGGCAATGCTGGCTTTCCTTCGTCATGAGGTCCGCGAGGCCCGGGCATTCGCGCGCTCGGCTCTCGGTCCCCCAACCCAGGTGGCGCAGCAGGCAGGACGGGCCTGTCCGGTCGCGTTGGCGATCCAGCACCAGGCCGGTGCCGGCCAGGGCCACTGCGGCAGCGACGTGCTACGATGGTGGCCAGGAGGAGGCAACACCGTGACACCGACCACGCCATGGGCCAACCGTTTCCCACCTGACCGACAGCCGACCTGGGAGCAGGTCGAGGCCTGGGTCGGCAGCCCGCTGTGGCGCGAACTCCACGATCACCTTCAGCGTTCCTGTCGCTTGAAGCGCTCTCTGGAATACAGCAGGTGTCCGGCCCAACCGGGCTGGAACGTGAAGTGCCGGTCGGGCTCGATGTCCCTGTGCACCCTCTACCCTGAAGAGGGGAGGAGGACGAGGCCCAGGCGATGCTGCCCTTGCTGAGCCCGCAGGTCCAGGACATCTTCCGGTCAGCGCGGCCCATGGCCATGGGGCGTTGGCTGATGATCCCGGTCTCGGACTCCGCGCTCCTGGAGGACGTCAAGAAACTGATCCAGTTGCGGTCGGCACGCCGCAGGTAGCCGGAACGGTTCCACGCTCCAGGCTTGTCGCTTTCCCAAACCGGCAGCGGCTCTCACCCTCATGGCCGCAGGAGTGCCATCCATGCTGGAGGCAGCCAGGCGGCCCGGGCGGCGCCAGGGCAGTCGCAACGGGCGAGCGCAGGACCGTTGAGACCGGGCGGCCCCCGCGGGGCTGTCAGGGGGGGCGGGCCGGGCCCCGAACGACTGCTGGACTTGCAACCTGGCCGGGGCCAAGGTCCTGCGGGGCCAGATGGGCTTCGGCCGGCATTCGGTGGTGCGCGCGGCCAAGAGGATCGACACCTCCCCGAACATGCCGGCGGTGATCGAGGTGGTGGACGACGAGACCCGCATCCGCGAGTTCCTGGTGGCCATCGACCCGATGCTGACCGAGGGCCTGGTCACCCTCGAGAAGGTCCACCTCTACAAGCATCCCGGCGGAGGGGAGTGAACCGGGAGCGCCCTCCCGGGACGTTCCCCACGGAAGGCAGGTCTGCCTGGCTCATCCCAGGAACCTTGGCAGAAGAACCCGGCCCCCATCCAGCGGGGGGCGGCGCAATCTGGGAAGGGATCGCCACACATGCTGAGGACTCACGAGGTTGAACACATGACCTGCGTGGCACGGGGCGCCAACCACGGCCCGGCGCCCATCCCGCAGGAAGGCCTCTGGACCAAGGCCCGGATGATCCAGGACATCTCCGGCTTCACCCACGGAGTCGGCTGGTGCGCCCCGCAACAGGGCGCCTGCAAGCTGACGCTGGGGGTCAAGGAAGGCGTCATCCAGGAGGCCCTGATCGAGACGATCGGATGCTCGGGGATGACCCATTCGGCAGCCATGGCGGCCGAGATCCTGGCTGGGAAGACCATCCTGGAGGCCCTGAACACCGACCTGGTCTGCGACGCGATCAACACGGCCATGCGCGAGCTCTTCCTGCAGATCGTCTACGGCCGCACCCAGTCCGCCTTCTCGGAGGGAGGCTTGCCCCTCGGAGCCGGCCTCGAGGACCTGGGCAAGGGCCTGCGCAGCATGACCGCCACCATGTACTCGACCATCGAGAAGGGCCCACGCTACCTCGAGCTGACCGAGGGCTATGTCCTGAAGATGGGTCTGGACGAAAAGGACGAGATCATCGGCTATGAGTTCCTGCGACTGGGCCCGATGATCGACCTGATCAAGCAGGGGGTCGACGCCAACGAGGCCTTCCGCCGCTCGACCGGCCAGTACGGCCGATTCGACGAGGCCGTCCGCGTGATCGATCCCCGGCAGGAATAGACCCGTTCCACGAAAGGAAGGACGCCAGATGGCCCAGCTCTTCGAAAGCTACGAACGCCGCATCGAGCGGATCCAATCGACCCTGGCGGAATACGGGATCGCCTCGTTGGAGGAGGCCCGGGCCCTGTGCCAGGCTCGCGGGGTGGATCCCTACCAGATCTGCAAGCAGACCCAGGCGATCGCCTTCGAGAACGCCGCCTGGGCCTACGTGGTCGGGGCCGCCATCGCCCTGAAGAAGGGGGCGACCCGAGCCGCCGACGCGGCGGAGGCCATCGGAATCGGCCTGCAATCCTTCTGCATCCCGGGCTCGGTGGCCGAGGATCGCAAAGTGGGCCTGGGGCACGGCAACCTGGCCGCCATGCTGCTGCGTGAGGAGACCCTTTGCTTCGCCTTCCTGGCCGGGCACGAGTCCTTTGCGGCCGCCGAAGGCGCCATCGGCATCGCGAAATCCGCCAACCGGGTCCGCACCCGACCGCTCAAGGTGATCCTGAACGGCCTGGGCAAGGATGCCGCCCGGATCATCTCGCGGATCAACGGGTTCACCTACGTCCAGACCCGCTTCGACTATGCCTCGGGCGAACTCCACGTCGTGGCCGAAGAGGCCTTCTCCCAGGGCGAACGGGCCGGGGTCCGCTGCTTCGGGGCCGACGATGTCCGGGAGGGCGTGGCCATCATGCACC
>JALHDH010000032.1 GCA_022839105.1 bacterium | reverse complement strand
GATGCCCTCGGTGGCATAGACCAGGCGGGTGGCCGGGCCGGTGCGGTCGTCGAAGCGGACCTGGTAGCCCACCGTGGCTCCCACCGGCTGGCCCCGACGGGCCGCCACGAAGCGCGCCGCCCAGCGAGCGGCCACGCGACGGGGCTCTGAAACCAGGATTCGCGAGCCGGGCCAGGCCTCCAGCAGGGCCTCGGGAACCCGGGTGGTCTTGCCCGAGCCGGGGGGCGCCTCCAGCAGGACCAGGGGCTCGCGCTTCAGGGTGGACAGGAGTCCGGGAAGGATGGCCTCGACGGGCAGGACTTCGCTCACGTCGCGCGGTTTCCGCAGCGGGGCCGGGAGCCCTGCGTGTGCAGGCCCAGGCCCTCCCCCGCACGAGGGGATTGTTAAATTCTTATGACTGCATATCCTGAAGGCACGAAGCGGTCTTGAAGGAGATCTGCGAAATCCATGCCCGCCAGGGCTTCTGGAAGGGCCTCGAACCTGGCCGTGGTCTGCGCCGCCCATCACCTGCGCCACCTCCACGGCGGCACGATGCGGGTGGAGGGCCAGGACCCGAGCACCCGCATCTGGGAGATCGGCCTGCAGGAGGGAGGCCCATGGCGGGTCTGGTGCGACGAGCGGCTGGTGGACGGAGAGGCGTTGGAGTGGGAGGAAGGCGATGTCACCCCGCTCACCGCCGAGTTGCCCGAAGCCGAGCGGGTCGAAGCGGACGAGCGCCTGGTGGACGGAGAGGCGCTGGCGTGGGAGGAAGGCGACGACCGGGTCTGTGAGGCGGTGCCCGAGTACCGGGTCGGGCCTTTCCGCCTTCCGCCGGAGGGGCAGGCCGCCTGAGGCCCCGGGGTTCTTCCTTCCGACTCTAGCCGAACCTCCTGCCACGGGATGTCACCCGGTTTCGCAGGAGCCTATGGGCTTTCGAGTCCCTGCAGGTGGCGCGCCAGCCTCCGGCGCAGCGTGGGACTGTGCTTGCCGCGGGAGGAAGGCAGGTCCATCCCGGCCAGGATCTTCTGGGGGTCCAGGGCCTCTCGGCCGAAGTTCTCTCGGATCCACTGCTCCTGGACCGGAAGGAGCGAGGGGGCGCCGGCGACCAGGAGGGGGTGGAGGAGTTGCAAGGCGGTGGCGGCATTGGAGCGCCCGAAATAGTTCCCCAGGCCTTCCTCATAGAGCAGGAGGAGGGCCTTCACCCCCTCGTCCACGGTGGAGAAATACTGCCACCTGACCCGACTGATGGCGCGACCGGGTGAAGCCTCTCCGGCGGTCTGGCTGAGGATCCGGACCAGGAGTTCCAGGCGGGACTGGGGGGTTCCCGGGAGTTCCTTGCCCTTCAGCCGCCCGATGGCGCCGTCGAGTTGCTGGCAGAAGACCAGTTCTGCCAGCATGGCGGCGGTGACGGTGTCCAGCGAGCAGCGTTCGGAATAGCTGAGCATCTCGCTGAGGAAGCGCTGCTTCTGGAATTCGCTCAGGCCGACCGGCGGAGGCTGGTCGCACATGGCGATCAGGGTCAGCAGGAAGCGCGGGTTCTCCCAATCCATCGCCTGGGCCGCCTCCATGAGGACCTCCAATTCCTCCTGGGGGGTCGTGGGCGAGGGGCGGGGGGTCTGCCTGGGGTGCGGTTGGCCAGGCGGAGGAGGGGGAACCACCCCGGGGCCAGCGGGCAATCCGGGACTGGCGGGCAATCCGGGGCTGGCCGGGCGCTCGGGCCCCGCAGGAGGGGGCGCATCCGCCCGGGGTCCCGGAACACGGCGCGTCGCCCCTCCCTTGGGGGAAGAAGGGGGCTCGGAGCCCGTCCGGGCGCGATGGGAGACCTGGTTCTGGAAAAGAAGGAGAGCCGTGAAAAGGAGCAGGAGCAGGAGCTTGAGGCCCCCCCGAGGGCGCGAGGAGTTCGCATCTTGAGCCTGGGAATCCGGATGCGGGCCTGCCATCTTCGATACACCCCGATGTGCGCGCTGGAGTCCGACGGAGGACCTCCAGCCTGAGCGTTCTGCACATTCCCCCAACCCCGCCGGCCGGTTCTAGGAGGAGGTCTCGCCTTCCTTTCCCGCGGGCCCCGATTCCTGGGATTCCCGATGGCTCCGACGGCGGATCCGATCCAGGAGCCGACGCAGCCCCTGCGAGGGTCCGGAGGAATCCTCAGGCGGCAGGGCTTCAACAGGCTCGGGCTCGGGGGGCGGGACCGGTTGAGGAGCAGAGGCGGGGGGAGCCTGCGGGTTCTCTCGCCCGACTCGAGGCGTCGGCGCGGGGCGAAGCCGGCGCAGATGGATCGACCCCCGCTCCACGACCGGCAGATCCTCCAGGCGATCCAGCGAGAAGTAGCGCAGGAAGTCCGAGGTGGTCCCGTACTGGATCGGGCGGCCGGGAAGTTCCGCCCGCCCCACCTCTCGGACCAACCGCAGATCCTCGAGTTGATGCAGGGTCCGGTCGCTGCGGACCCCTCGATAGGCGTCGACCTCGGCCCGGGTCACGGGCTGGCGATAGGCCACCACGGCCAGGGTCTCCAACTGGGCCCGGGAAAGCTGTTTCCGGCTCTGGACCTTCAGGAAGCGCTCCACCCAGGGACCGGTCTCGGCCGCCGTGACCAGCAACCAGGCCCCGGCCACCTTCTGGAGCTCCAGGCCGCGACCGGCGAGTTCCTGGGTCAGGCGCTCGAGGTCGTGGTGGAGCATGGCCGCCGGCCAGCCACAGGCCTCCTGCAATTCCGCCGTCCGGACCGGAACCGCCGAGGCGAAGAGCAGGGCTTCGAGGATGGCCACCCGGCGGGCCGGCGGAGGGGGCTCGGATTCGTCCCCCGCCCCCGGGAGGCGCGCGGCTCCCTCCGATTCCGGGTCTGAAGCCTGCAGAGCCGGGTCTTCGGGCGCAGCCACGGGGTCGACCGCCGAATCCAGGGCTCCCGCCTGAAGCGCCTCCTGCCAGCCTCCAACCTCCAGGGTCTCCTCGCCCAATGGCAGGGAGAGCCCTCGGGCCAGCTCCTCGGCAGCCTCTTCCGCGGGGTGGGACCTTCCGTTTCCGCCGTTCATGCCTCCTCCCGACGCGTCACTTCGATGTCGCCCACCGTGGTCTCCTGACGCAGGCTCACCTTGCGCCTTCGAGCCAGTTCCAACAGGGCCAGGAAAGTCACCACCACCAGCGAGCGCGTGGGCCGGGCTCCCAGCAGATCCCGGAAACGGGTCAGGGGCTGGCGGATGAAGAGGTTCCACAGCTCGCGAATCCGCTCGGGGACCGAAAGGGTCATCTTCTCGACCGCGACCGGATCGCGAGGGGCCCGGGGCGAGGCCTCGAGCCGGCGCATGGCTGCCGCCAGGGCCTCGGGCGAGACCTCCAGTTCGGGCTCGTCCGGGAAGGGCAGGCCGGTCGGTCGCGGGTAGCGGGCGAAGCTGGAGGCCTCCCGGTGGGCCAGCCAGCCGGCCGCCTCCTTGACCAGGGCATAGGCGGCCAGGCGATCGATCAGGGGGTCACTCTCGCGCGGGGCCGCGTCGGACTCCTCCTCGCCGAAATCCAGATCGAGCTGTTCGTCGCCGCCCGGGTCCTCCGGCAGGAGCAGGCGGGACTTCAGTTCCAGCAACTGGGCGAAGACCACCAGATAGGAGCTCTCGATCTCCACGTCCAGCCGGTGCATGCCCTCCAGATACGAGAAGTACTGCCGGGCCACAGCCGCCAGGGCGATCTCGGTCAGATCCAGCCGGGCATCCCGGACCAGGTGCAGCAGCAGGTCCAAGGGCCCCTCGAACTGATCGAGGTGGACCTGCCAGGCCGTCGTCGGAGCCCGCAGCGGCTTCACCGCAGGGGCATCCGTCCGGCCAGCACCTCCATCAGGAAGGCATAGGGCGGCCCCAGGATATAGGAGCCGAAGAAGAAGATGAGGCCCATCAGGCAGAAGAGCGGGATCATGCCGGCCCGGGCCTCGAAGCGCTTCATGTCCCAGGCAAAGGAGCGCGGCATGAAGGCCTGGAGGATCTTCCAGCCGTCCAGCGGCGGGAAGGGGATCAGGTTGAAGATGAAGAGGGCGATGTTGACGGCGGTCAGGATGGTCAGGGCATCCTCGGCCAGGGGCAGGGCCCTGAGAAGGCCCAGCTTCACCGGAACCCCGGCCAGGATGGCCAGGATCAGGTTGGAACCGGGACCGGCGAAGGCGATCAGGGCCCCGTCCCGGATCGGATCGCGCAGGGCGTCCGAGTTGAACTGCACGGGCTTGCCCCAGCCCACCACCACGCGCCCCCCGGTGGTGGCCAGGCTGAAGAAGAGGACCACCGCGCCGACCAGGTCCAGGTGCAGCAGGGGATTGAGGGTCAGGCGCCCCTCGTATTTCGGGGTCGGATCCCCCAGCCAGTAGGCCATCCTCCCGTGGGCGTACTCGTGAACCGAGAAGGCCACCAGGATGGAAAGGAAGACCAGGAGGAACCAGACGAGGGTGGTGATCATGGGGGCGCGGGCTTCCACACCGGGGCCGAGGAGTCCTCCGCCGGGAGGGCGGGGGCGACCGGGCGGGAACCAGCGGGCCAGAGCCGGGAGGCGGGGCTTCCATGCGGGCGGGGGGCAGCCCCGGAAGCAAGGCTTCTAGGCAGGCAGGGGCCAGCGGGCCAGCACCGCCTCGCGGGCCGCTCCGGGGGTCATGATCCGACCGTCCAGCCTCTCGTCGCGCAACCAGTCCAGGATCTCGCGATACCCGGGTCCCGGCGGATAGCCCAGGGCGCGCAGGTCCTCTCCCGAGAGCGGCGGCTCGACGAAGCGGAGCGAGCGCAGATAGCGCCCCACGTTGCGGCCCACCCGCTCGGAGCGGGAGCGCGCCGCCAGGTAGAGGCAGGCCTCCAGGGGCATTCCGGCCAGGGCGCGCCAGATCTCGCTGTCGGTGGCCCGGGCTCGGGCCAGGTCGCGGAGCCTGCGACTCGAGCGGGTCCGGTCCAACATGAGCCTCTTGCAGTCGGAAGAGCGGAATCGGTAGTGGCGGACCACCCGCTCGGCCTCCTCGGAGTCCAGGCGTCCCAGGAGGGCGTTGAGATAGACCAGCCAGGTCCGGATGGCCCCGCTTCGAACCAGGCCGCCGTATTCCGAGAGCAGTTCCTCGACATCCTCGAGGATCCGGCGATCCCGACCGTCGAGTTGCAGACCCGGATGCAGGAGCCGGAGCACCTTGAGCCGATCCATCCGCAGGATGGCGGGAATGGGTCGGGCCTCGGAGAGGATCAGCATCAACTCGTCCCGGACCCGCTCGGGGCTGACCAGGGACAAGACCTCCAGGCCCACCGCGCCGCGCAGGAGGTGCTCGGTGTTGGGTTCCATGCGGAAGCCGAAGCGCTGCTCGAAGCGGATCGCCCGGAAGATGCGGGTGGGATCGTCGATGAACGAGAGGTTGTGCAGCACCCGGATGGCCCCCGACTGCAGGTCCCGCTGGGCACCGAAGAAATCCACCAGCCGCCCGAAATGGTCCGGGTGCAATCGCAAGGCCATGGCGTTGATGCTGAAGTCCCGGCGGTAGAGATCCTGTTTGAGGGTGCTGCCGCGCACCACGGGCAGGGCGGCCGGACGGGTGTACATCTCGGTGCGGGCGGTGGCCACGTCCAGCTTGCGTCCGTCGGGGAGGGTCACCACCGCGGTCCCGAACTTCTCGTGGGGGCTGCAGCGCCCATCCAGGACCCCGGCCAGGTGCCGGGCGTAGTCGATGGCGTTGCCCTCCACCACCAGGTCCACGTCCAGGTTGGGGACCTCCATCAGCAGATCCCGCACGAAGCCGCCCACGGCGTAGACCCCGAAGCCGACCTCCTCGCCGATCTGCCCGCAGCGCCGCAGAAGGGACAACAACCGGGGCTCGAGGCGCAGAAGCTGCGGAGGCGTGGGATCCGGACGGACCGCCGGCATGACCACGAATCCGTGCAGGGCCCGGAGGACGTCGGTGCGGCTGACGATGCCCACCAGGCGCTCGCCCTCGGTCACCGGAACCCGGCCGATATCGTTCTCGACCAGGACCCGCTGGATCTCGGGCAGGGAGTCCTCGGGGCCCACGCGGACCACGTCGCGGATCATGTAGGCCTGGACGGGAGCATGGCCCAAGCCGTGGAACATCGCCTTGTCCACATCGCTGCGGGCGATCATCCCGACGAGTCTTCCCTCCTCGCGCACGCACACCGCCGAGTGGCCGATCCTCTGGAGGAACTCGCCGGCCTCCTGCACGGTCACGCGCTCGTCGGCATCCAGGCACTCCACGGGGGTGCTCATCAGGTCCCGAGCCACCAGCCGGCGGGGAAGCCGGGCCTCCACGATCCACAGGAGCTCGTCGAGGACCTCCCAGGGGTCCCGGTCCCGCAGGCTGGCCGAGGCCGCCGTCGGATGCCCTCCCCCACCCAGCTCGCCCATGATCCTCCCGACATCGGCGGTGTGCGGGGCGCTGCGGGCGACCACGTAGGTGCGCTGGCCCATGCGCACGGCGGTGAACAGGACATCCGGGCGTTCCAGATCCATCAGCCGGTGGCTCAGGACCGCCAGCTCCTCGACGTATTCAGAGGTCTGGGCCGCCGTCAGCAGGACCTGGAAGCCGTGGAGCGGCACCATCCGCGCGTTGCTGAGCAGTTCGGCCATCAGGGCCCGCTGCTCGGGGCTGAGCGAGTGCTGGACGAAATGGGGCAGAAGCGCGAGGTTGCCTCCCTGCTCCAGGAGCCAGGCCACCATCCGGACATCCTCCGGGGTGGTGCCGGGGAAGGTCAGGCTTCCCGTCTCCTCATACAGGCCCAGGAGGTACAGGGTCGCCTCCAACGAGCCGACCGGGAGCCCCCTCTCGCGGATCTTCCGCAGAAGGACCGTGACCGAGGCTCCCAGGCGCTCGATCTCCTCGAGGTCTCCGGCGATGGCCTCCGGAGTGGGAGGGTGATGGTCATAGATGTGGACCTGGACCTCGGGCTGACTGACCGCATAGCGGAAGGGGCCCAGACGGGAGGGTTCCCGGGTGTCCACCAGGACCACCAGCTCCAGGGGCTCGCCCTGGTAATCCGAGGCCGGATGCACCGGGAAATGCTGGCGGTGCAGGGTGGCGAACTCGCGGACGTTGGGCTCCGGAGAACCGGTGAAGAACATCCGGGCTTCGGGGTAGAGACGCCGGGCTGCCACCATCGAGGCCAGGGCGTCGAAGTCGGCGCCCGCGTGGGAGAGGATGACTTTCAACAAGGCCGCTGGCTCATCAACCCTGGCTTCGACGGAGATCCGCCCGGGGCCCTGCTTGAGGCCGTCCCCGACCGGAATCGGCGGGAACTTTCCGGGCAACGGGCGGTTCCTTGCGGGGAAGAGTGCCACAACCCCTCGAAACGGCCAGGAACGCTCCGCCGGACCGAGAAGGTTCAGGGCAGTGTTTCCGCCGGACCGGAGAGGTTCCGGCGATTTGGCTTGCTCCGGGCCGGAAAGGTCCGGACCTCAGCAGACTCATCATGAGAGGAACTTTTCAGCGATGCCGGGCGAAGGCCAAGGACGAAAGGACAATGCTCCGAATATCCGCCTGATGGTGGTGGACGACCACCTCCTCTTCCGCGAGGGCATCCACAGCCTGCTGCGCAAGCACAACGACATCGAGGTCGTGGCCGAGGCCTCGGGGGGCCGCCAGGCCGTCGAGCTGGCCAGCGACGCGGTTCCCGACGTGATCCTGCTGGATCTGAACATGCCCGGCATGGACGGCATCGAGGTCTGCCGGCGGCTGCGCGCCTGCTGCGCCAGCGCCCGGATCATCATCCTGACGATCTCGCGCGATCTCTCCTCGATCGTCGAGGCCGTCCGCGCCGGAGCCAGCGGCTACCTGACCAAGGACACCGGCTCGAGCGAACTGGTGGACACGGTCCGTCGGGTCTACCACGAGGGCAACCTCCTCGAGCCGGTCCTGGCGGATCGACTGCTGGCCGAATTCTCCAACCTGAGCACGATGACCGAGAAGGAGGGGTTCGAAGCCGGCCTCTTCGCCACCCTGAGCCCTCGCGAGACCGAGATCCTCAAGCTGGTCGCAGGCGGGAAGGCCAACAAGGTCATCGCCTCGGAGCTGAACATCTCCGAGCACACGGTGCGGAACCACATCTCGAACATCTTCCAGAAGCTGCAGGTGAACGATCGCACCGAGGCCGCCGTGCTGGCGGTCAAGCGCGGCCTGATCTGAAGCCTCCCGGGGCGCAGGCCCCGGGCTGCTTCTCAGTCGAGGATGAAGCAGGGCACCACGCCGCCCCCCGCCGTCACGTTGCACAGCGAGGAAGCCGCCAGGCGGGTCATGAGGCCCTCAGCCCGGCCCGCGAAGACGAAGGGGTCCATGTCCACGGTGAATCGTGCCCAGTCGACCTGCCGCCCATCGAAGATGGGGTAGGTCTCGCGCACGATCCCGACGCGCTGCTGGACCACGACATCCTCCTTGAGGGCCTGCTGGATATCGGCTTCCCACTCCTGGTCGGTGCGCTCCCAGCCGACGTGAATCCCCTCCCCGCCGTACAGGTCATTGGGCTTGAGGACCAGTTCCTCGCGATTCCTTCGGATATGCTCCAGAAGCTCGACCGGCTCGCCCTGCGGACCGGTGGTCCGGAAATCTCCGACCCGACGGGTCCAGGGGACATGGGCCTGGACGGCCTGCTGCTGGGACGCCGACAGGAGAGGGCGGAATTCGGGGTCGGTCAGAAGCGCGAAGATGGCCTTCTTGTGCAGAAGCTTGGAGCGGAACGAGTTGACCAGGCAGACGCGCCGGTCGCGGTAGGCCTCGAAGACCGGGCGGCACTCCACGTCCCGCTCCAGGTACTCGTTGGTCAGCAGACGGCGGTACACCAGGTGGATGGGCTGCCCCTCGTGGCGCAGGAATCCGCCCCGGTATTCGAGCTTGCGGGGGTCCGCCACCAGGGCCCTCAAGCCCCGACTCTGGAAGAAGCGCTGCAGGATCCCGAACTCGTGGCGCGTGGGCAGCCCGTCGTAGTCGATCACCGCCAGGACCGGCTCTTCGCGTCCCCCCCAGCGCGAGTAGGATTCCAGCAGCGCCTGCAGCAGGCGCTCGCGGCAGAAGGGCGCGCGCACCGGATGCTCTTCGACGAAGCGCCGCATCACCCGGGATTGAAGGAAGGTCTCCAGCATGATGTCGCCATAACCGATGCCTGCGGGACACTCGGCATTGTACTCGACGAAGCGGCAGGTCCCCCCGCCCAGGAAGCTGTCCAGGCGCGAAGAGACGGAGACCTCGGGATAGCCCGGATCGATCTCCAGAAGGCGGCGCTCCCCTTCGCTGAATCCGAGGAAGGCCTTGAGATCCTCGGAGGCCAGGATGGCCGGGACCAGGGCCTGCATGGCGCCGACCACTCCTCCGACGGCGCGGTCGAGCAGCTCGAAGTGTTCGCGGGTGATCAGGCCGGGGCGCAGGAACGGGCAGACCAGGCGCTCCCCGAAGAGGACGCAGCGGCTGCGGAGCTCCTGCTGGAGATCCTCGGCGAAGGCCAGAGGACCGGACTGGTTCAGAAGAGAGTCGTAACGCCGGACCGCTTCCAGGCGGCGCGCCTCGCTGGCGGCCGCCCTGCGTTCCAGCTCCTCCAGGGCAATCTCCACGACTTCCTCCTGGTCCAGATCCCGGGTCCGGCCAGATCCGACCGGGACGTGGGCTTCGGCAGGTCCAGGTCGGTTCCTATCCTGCCCGGTCCCGCCGAAACATCGCAGGTCCATTCGCACGGAGATCGAAGAGGGCTCAAAATCTACACGGAGCGCCGGGTCCCTGGTCCGCCCCGCCGGAGAGGCACCCGGATCTCCCGAGGCTAGGAGAACGCATGGCAGACCTCTTCCACCTCATCTCGGCCCTGGTCGACAAGTCGATCCTGACCAGCGCGGACATGAACGAGCTGATGGGCTCCTCCTACCACCCCCGCTACACGGATCTCCTGGACGTGCTGGTGGAGAAGGGGGTCCTGGAGGGCGCCGACCGCGAGGAGCTCAAGAAGCGGGATCACATGGTCCTGACCGACCACCTGCGTCTGAAGGGCGTCCTGGACTGACCTTCGACCCGGGTTCCATGACCAGGTAGGAATCCTCCGGATCGCATCGCCAGTCCGGGGCCAGCCTGGAGTTCAGCACGTGGTCGCGCCAGCGCCCCGCGATCAGCAGGTAGTCCCGAGCCAGCCCCTCGACCTGGAAGCCAAGCCTCTTCAGGACAGCCGCGCTGCGGGCATTCTCGGGAAGGTGCGCGGCCATGACCCGATGCAGGTGCATCTGGCCGAAGACGAAGTCCAGCGCGGCCTCGAGCGCCTCGGTCATGAGGCCCTTCCCGACGAACCGTTCCCCCAGGGCGTAGCCCAGGTGGCAGGCCTGAAAAGAGCCCCGGACCACGCTGGTGAAGTGGACCACCCCCGCCACCTCCCCGGGGGACTCCCGGGGGAAGAGGAAGAGACGCAGCGAGCGATCCTGGAAGTATTCCCGGACATCCAGGGCCAGGCGCACGCGCCAGTAGTCCTCGGTGAACCAGGCTGGCGGCCTGGAGGGTTCCCAGGGGGCCAGGAACTCCTGGTTCTCGCGGACGTATCGCGTCACGGCCGGAGCATCGCCCACCCGTCCGTGTCGGACGACCAGGCGACGGGTCTCCAGGCTGACCATGCTCAGGCTTCGCCGCCCTCGGGAAGACGACCGGCCATGAGGTCCTCCATCGGATAGCCGATCTTGCGGAGCGAGTCGATCACCGCCTGACGGTCGGCGATCAGGTTGACCCAGCGGCCCGCCAGGACGTCGGCGGTGGCCTCATCCTCCACGGCCAGCAGGGTCAGCCCCGCCAGGGTGTCCAGGACCTCTTCGCGCCGCGAGGCCAGCACCTCCCGGGACAGCTCCAGGGTGCACTCGCGCACCCCCCGCATGCGCTCTTCCAGGACCGGGATGCGCCGCAGCAGGTCCAAGGCCTCTTCGGGCCGGGTCCTCACCAGCGCCCGGGCCAGCAGGACGCGGCCCTGGATGCGCAACTCGCGATCCGCCAGCTCGGCCAGGGCCCCTCGGGCCTCCTCGAAGCGCTCCAGCGCCAGCCAGGCCTGCGCCAGGGCCAGGAGCCCCTCGTCCCGGGTCCTGGGCGCCACCCCCTTGAGCCCCTTGCGAGCCCGACGCAGCAGGTCCATCAGCGCTTCCGCCGACTGGCCATCCCGAACCAGTCCGGCCGCCTGGCGCAGGGCCAGGGCGGGCGCCAGTTCCTGGAGGGGAAGACGCTCGAGCTCGGCCAGGGCCTCGCGGATCAGCCCCTGGGCACCGGCCTCGTCGGCCGCCACCCGGTGCGCCGCCGCCACCGCCAGGAAGGCCTCGCAGCGGAGCCCGATCCTCTCCTCGGCCCGAGCCGCCTGTTCGGCTTCCCGGGTGACCTGGGCCGCGCGGGCCACATCCCCCCAGGACGACTCCTGGATGGCCAGGGCCGCCAGGGTCACGGACTGGGCCACTCCGGGCTCCAGGGCCCGGGCCGCCCCCAGGGCCTGGTCCTGAAGCTTGCGGGCCCAGGCTTCCTCGCCCAGGCGAGCCAGACCCTGGGCCAGGGCGCACAGGAGATTGGCCCGCAGGCGCAGGTCGGGAAGTTCCCGGGCGGCGTTGGCCGAGGTGTGGAAGAGTTCCAGGGAGCGTTCCCGGGTGACCCCGGCCGCCACCCCCATGGCCAGGGCCGAGCGGGTCTCGGAGTCGATCCGGGTCTCGGAGGGAGACTCCCAGGCCTTCAGGGCATGGAAGGCCAGGTCTCGAGCCCGTGCGGAGTGCCCCGCCCCAGCGGCGCAGCCGGCCAGGACCGAAAGGACCCGGGCGCGCTCCTCGAGGTTCGGGATCCGCAGGGCCAGGATGGCGGCCTGGTGCAGCGTCTCGTGGGCGCCCCGGAGATCCCGGGACTCGTGACGGGCCAGGGCCAGCCAGCCCAGGGCCCGGGCCCGGAGGGGGAGTTCTTCCAGGGTCTCGGCCACCGCCTCCAGGCGCTTGAGGAGTCCCTGCCAGCCCGACTCACGAGGCCGACCGGACACGGCGCGCAGGACGCCCACCAGCGTGCGGTGGCGCTCGTCGGGAGCCTGGATCCCGACGAGGGTGCCCGCCAATTCCTCCAAGGCCGGACCGACCCATTCCTCCTGACTGCGACGAGCCGCCTCCGAGGCCAGGAAGACCAGGGCGGCACCGCGACGAGGCTCCCAGCGCCAGCGGCTGGCCGCCTCCAGGAGACCCCGGAAGGCCTCCCCGGGTTCAGGGGAATTGCGGAACTCCGCAAGGGCCTCCTCCAGGCCCTCGGGATCCTCGGGGGGCTCGGGAGGGTGGGCCGGCGACTTCTTCCGGCGCACACCCAGGCTGGCCAGTTCCCAGGACAATCCGGCCTGGGCGTGCTCCCGTTCGGCCTCGTCCTCGATCTGCCGGGCCAGTTCCAGGGCCGCTTCCAGGGCCTTCACCCGCACCTCGCGAGGCAGCCGCTCCGAGCGGGCCAGGCGCAAACCGTAGGAAGCCGAGCGATTGGGGAAGCGCCCGTTGGCCAGGACGCGCAGGACCTCCTCGGCCCCCAGGTGGCGCGCCAGTTCCGTCAGGATCGCGACGAAGAGGGTCCCGGCCTCGTCGGGAAGATCGTGGAGGAGAACCCGGCCGGCCTCGTCCAGAAGCTCCCTGGCCCCTTCCAGGTTGCCTTCCTCGGCGGCCTGCCAGGCCAAGAGCAGGAAGGCCTGCAGCCGGGAGGCCTCCCGATGGAGGAGCCGGGCCCGCTCCCGAGCCAGCTCGAAGTTCCCGCGATCCGCCAGTTCGTGCAGGCCGTGGGCCGCCTCCCTGGCCCGCAGACGAGGGAGGCGCAGGGCGTAGCTGACGATCCGGGGGAGATCCCGTTCCTCCAGCGCAGCCCGCAGACAGCGCCGCAGGTCCTCGAGCACCGCCTCGAGAGAACCCGTCCGGGCCAGCTTGGCCTTCACGAAGGGGCCCTCGCCCAGCCAGTGGAGCACCGAGAAGTCCCGACGCCGGGAGGTCCGGGCAAAGCGATCGCAGTGATGGCCCAGGTAGAACCATCCGTAGCGGTCGTCCATCTCTTCCCAGGAGGGGTAGGCCTCGCGGAAGAAGCTGATCACCTGCTCGTGAACCTGGACCAGATCCCGGCGGAAGCGTCGGGAGAGGAAGTCGTCCATGCGGGGGTGGAAGAGGCGATAGCCGGAATCGCAGTGGCGCAGCAGGGGGCGAAGCCACCCCAGCACCCGCCGGACCCTGGTCGCCGAGATGCCCAGGAAGTCCACCAGGCTGGTGGCGGGCAGGGGCTCTCCCGCCTCGCACAAGGCGCAGGCGACCTGGACGATCTCGTCATGCAGATCCGTCGGAGCGTGATCCAGGATCTCGTCCCACAAAGCGGCCAGCGCCGATTCCAGGGAGGGCGGCGTCAAGGCCAGATCGTGGACGGCCAGGAGCTTGTGCTGCAGCGCCGAGACCAGGTGCCGGGCCACCAGGAAGTTGCCCCCCGAATGGCGGACGACCGCCTCGACCGTCTCGGGGGCTTCGCATCCTTTCTGGGAGGACACCCAGCCCTTGAGCTCGGCCAGATTCTCGGGGCAGGCGGGATCCAGGCAGAAGAGCCGGGCGCCGCCGGCGCACAGGGCATCCAGATGGGCCCCGGGCCGGGTGGCGATCACGACGAGGACGCCCGAAAGGTTGCGATCCAATCCGGCAAACCCGGACGAGTCGACCAGCTCTGGAGCCCGCTCCAAGGAGTCGACCAGGACCAAACGCACCCCTCCGTCCCAGGGCGGGAGATGGTCCGAGGCCCAGCGGGCGGCCTCATGGGCCGGCTCGGGGACCCGGCTGCCGCCCAGGTCGAGCTGTCCCAGCAGGGCGGCCCAGAAACCGTGGGCCCGATGGGTTCCCAGGGGTCTTCGGATCTCGACGATCGGCGAGCCGGGGAAGGATTGAGCCAGACCACGGAGGAAGGCCGTCTTGCCGACCCCGGGCTCACCCACCAGGACCCAGGTCGAGACCCCCTCGTCCAGAGCCTCCTCCAGCTTGGACTGCAACCACTCCCGGGTCGGTTGAGCAGACTCAGGCGGACGGCGCGGACTCTTCGAGGATGGCATCAGGGCTCCAAGGAATCGGCCCGGAGGGCTCGAGATCTCCCTGCTCGATTCGGGAAGGGGTACCCGAGTCCTCCAGAGCCCGTCGGCGCCCTATCTGCTGACTTCCTGGATCCCCCTGGCGACCTGCCTGAAATTGGCGTCCGCCTGCCCCAGGTGCGTGCGCGCCTCCTTGAGGAAAGCCGTCTTCTCGCTGGTTTCCTTGGCCGCCAATCCCTTGCGGATCTTGACCAGGGTCTGCCAGTACAGTCCGACGGAAATGGCCAGCTTGCGATGGAGCTCGGCGAATTGCTTGGGAGTCCCCTGGTTGTTGACCTCGGTGATCAGCTCTCGGAGCCGGTTCTCGATGGGAAGGATGCTCTCTTCGACCTCAGCCGGATCCTTGAGCTTGCCCTTGAAGACCTGCACCGCCAGCTTGCGGGTCTCCTCCCCCATCCGGCGGACGGCGGGCACATGGGTGGTGCGCATCCGGCGGACGTAGTTGTTGCGCGACTCGTCATTGGTCGTGGCGTTGATGACGATTTCCTTGCCGGCATTCTCCAGGGCCCGATTGTGGAAGAAATGGTAGTAGGCCCAGACGCCCCCGATCATGGCGAGGATGATGATCACCAGGCACGTGATCGGGGCATCCCCCCGGGGGCGGGTTCCGGGAATCCAGGCAGGCCGCCTGCCTGCCATCCGGACGGTTCGATTTCCGTTCACCGTGGCCGTGCTCATCCGCAAACCTCCACCAGGACTTCTCGACTCCAGCATTTGCCAGCAGCAGCCAGGAACCTGCCGAGAACCCTGGATTCCGTCCAAGCCCGGCCGGGAGGCGCAGGGATGGCGGGGCAGGGCGGGGAACCCGGGGGGCGGAGGCTGCCCCGTGAAGACACCTGGAGTCCTGGAAACCACCCGACCCGTCGTGGACGGAGCCGAACATGTCCGGATCGACCGGGCCCGAATCCGGGCCCTGTGCCGGGAGTGGGCCCAGAATCCCGCTCCGGTCCAGCCCTGGGATGACTCGGTCCACTTCTCGGGCGACGCTCCCGCCACGGCCAACTACGTCCTGTTGCTGGACGCGTTGAACTTCTGCTTCTGGCCCGACCCCGGCCAACCCCGCTGGACCATCGGGTATCAGGGGAGGGAGCTGGGGGGCTACATGGCGCTGGCCGCCGCCCTGAAGCGCGCGGTCGAGCAGGGCCTTCCCCTGCTCGAGGCGGACTGGCTTTCCCAGGTCACCCCGGAACAGCTCCAGGCGATCTTCCAGGGAAGCGGCCAGATCCCGATGCTGGAGCGCCGGGTCGAGAATGCCCGGGAGGTCGGGCGGGTCCTGCAGGCCCGGTACGGCGGCAGCTTCGCCCGGGCCATCGAGTCCTGTCAAGGTTCGGCGGTCCGGCTGGTCCGGCTCCTGGAAGAGGAGTTCCCGTCCTTCTGCGACGTGACCCGATGGAAGGGCCAGACCGTCCGCATCCTCAAGCGCGCCCAGATCACGCCCGTGGATCTGTACGGGACCTTTGGAGGAAAGGGCCTGGGCCACTTCGAGGATCTCGACGCTCTGACCGCCTTTGCCGACTACAAGATCCCCCAGGTCCTGAGGGCCCTGGGGGTCATGCAGTATGGCCCTTCGCTGGCGGAACGCGTCGATCGGATGGAGCTCCTGGAGCCCGGCTCGCCCGAAGAGGTCGAGATCCGCGCGGCCATGGTCTGGGCGGTGGAATGGATCCGCCAGGATCTCCGGTCCGAAGGCCTGAACCGCCGGGCCTTCGAGCTGGACTGGCTCTTGTGGAACCTGGGCCAGGAACCGCTGCCCGACCAGCGGCCCTACCACCGCACCAGGACCTGGTTCTACTGAGGTCCGGGTTCGCGAATCCAGGCCCCGGCCACCAGCAGTTCATGAGGGTGGAACCAGGCCTTGTAGGCCATGGCGGGGCACCCTCGCACGCAGAATCCCAGATAGAGATGGCTTCTTCGGGTCTGGCGGCACCACTCCACCTCCTTCAGGAGGCCAAAGGTTCCCAGGCGACGTGAGGCCAGCTCCGGATCGTGCACGAAGTAGACCGAGGAGGCTGCCTCCGGGGTGAAGTCCAGCACACCGAAGGCCACCAGGCGCTCTCCCAGGAGGTAGTCCAGAACCAGGGTGCTGCCGAAGCGATCCCCCAGGAAGCCCTCCATCTCCTCGACTCCGGGGAGATCCTGGCGCCCGAATCGCACCGCCAGGAAGCGCCGGTAGAGGTCCAGCTTCTGCGGGCTCAAGGCACCCGGGGCCGGGCGCACCCGCAGATCCTGGTTCCGGCGCCAGACCCGTCGCTGGGTCCTGTGGGGGTGGAAGGCCTCGACGGGAAGCCGGATCGGGACGCACTCCTGGCACCCCCGGCAGGTCGGGCGGTAGAACTCGGCTCCGCTGCGCCGGAAGCCGGCTTCGAGCAGGGTCTGGAACTCGTCGGGGTCGACCTGCCGGCAGCTCAGCGAGACCGAGCTCCAGTCCCGCCCCGGCAGGTACGGGCAGGGTCCGTGCTCCACGAAGAAGGGCCCCGAGAAGATCATGCCGGGAACATGCGCCCGGAGCCGGGAGGACTCCTCCCCTGCCGCCGCCCGAGAAGGCCTCCAGGCCGGGTTCCTCCCCCGCCCGGCCACGGAGGAACCCGAGCGGGAGCGGGGAACGGTCGGGGCTATGTCCCAACACTTCTCCTTCACCGAACACAGCCGACTTCCCGGGATGGCCGCCCGCCGGGGCCGGATCGACACCCCCCACGGATCGATCGAAACCCCCGAGTTCCTGCCCGTGGGCACCATGGCCACCGTCAAGGGGATGATGCCCCGAGACCTCGAGGCCCTGGGCGCCCAGGGGATGCTCTCCAACACCTACCATCTCTATCTGCGACCTGGAGCGGATGTGGTGGAAGAGTTCGGCGGCCTGCACAGCTTCATGAACTGGAAACGGCCGGTGATGACCGACTCGGGTGGATTCCAGGCCTTCTCGCTGGGCTCGGCCCGCGAGCACGGAGTCGGCAAGATCGGCGTCTTCCCCGGCCACGGAAATCCGCTGGCAGGCCGGCCGGCGGGCTGGGCCGAGGAGGCCCTGGCCCACATCGACGAGGACGGGGTCAACTTCCGCTCGCACCTGGACGGCTCGAAGCATCGCCTGGATCCCGAGATCTCGATCCGCATCCAGGAGAAGTTGGGGGCGGACATGATCCTGGCCTTCGACGAGTGCACCTCGCCGATGGCCACCTACGAGTACACCGCTCGGGCCCTCGAGCGCACCCACCGCTGGGCGGTCCGCTGCCTGGAGGCCCGTCGCGACACGCCCCAGGCCCTGTACGGCATCGTGCAGGGAGGCGAGTGGCAGGACCTGCGCGAGCGCTCGGTCGGGTTCATCGGCAACCTGCCCTTCCAGGGCTTTGCCATCGGGGGCTCGCTGGGCAAGTCCAAGTCGGACATGCACCAGGTCCTGGACTGGACGGTTCCGGGCCTGCCCTCCGATCGCCCCCGGCACCTGCTGGGGATCGGCGAGGTGGACGACCTCTTCGAGTGCGTCGAGCGGGGCATCGACACCTTCGACTGCGTGATCCCCACCCGCTTCGCGCGGACCGCGAACCTCTTCGTGCCCTTCGGCACCGAGGGGGCCTCGAGGCGGGGAACCCTGGTCCTGCGCCACACCATCCACGCCCGCGACCAGCGCCCCGTGGATCCGGACTGCGAGTGCTACTGCTGTCGCAACTTCTCGAGGGCCTACCTGCGCCACCTCTTCAAGGCCGACGAGATCCTGGCCTACGTCCTGGGCACCATCCACAACCTGCACTTCATGCTCAAGCTGATGCGCACGATCCGGGCCTCGCTGGAAGACGGGACCTTCCCCGAGCTCAAGGCTCGCTGGTTGTCCCGCCGGGATCCGGAGCCGGCATGACCCGGGTGGCCAAAGCGCGGTCCACTTCCCGATTTTCGAGGGGGTCTGAAGGTCTCAGCCAACCTCTCCGGTGCATCCAACCCACCAGGCCGAGAGCCACGGTCAACATCAGGGCCAGGACGGCGGGGTAGCCGTAGCGCCAGCGCAGTTCGGGCATGTTCCAGGACGAGGAGGGGTCGAAGTTCATCCCGTAGACCCCCGCCAGGAAGGACAAAGGGATGAAGATCGTCGAGACGATGGTCAGGGTCTTGATGATCTCGTTCATCCGGTTGCTGACTGAGGAAAGGTACAGGTCCACCAGGCCGGCCGCGATCTCGCGATAGGTCTCGAGAAGGTCCAGCAACTGCACCGTGTGATCCGAGACATCCCGAAGATACAGACGGGTCTCGTCCTGCAATCCCGCGGCCTGGTCCCGAAGAAGGCCGGCCACGGCCTCCCGCAGAGGCCAGAAGACCCTGCGCAAGGTCAACAGATCCCTCCTGATGACCTGCAGGTTCACGATGGTCGCCCGGTCAGGGGTCCCCAGGACATCCTCCTCCAGGGCCTCCAGGCGTTCACCGTAGGACTCGAGCAGGGGGAAGTAGGCGTCGACCAGGGCATCCAGGATCGCGTAGGCCAGGAAGTCCGCCCTCCGAGCGAGAAGCCGAGGGCTTCCTGCCCGAAGCTGCATCCGCACGGAATCCAGACAGTCTCCGGGGACCCCCTCCTGGAAGGTCACCACGAAGTTCCTGCCCAGGAAGAGACTGAGCTGTTCGGTCTGCAGGCGGTCCCCGCCGGGGATCGGCATCCTCGCGACCAGGAACTGACAATCCCCGTAGTTCTCGACCTTGGGCCTCTGATGGACGTTCACCACGTCCTCCAGGGCCAACTGATGCAGGCCGAAGAGGTCCCCGACCTGCATGATGGAATCGCGGTCCCCCAGCCCGTCCAGGTCCAGCCAGGTCACGGCATATCGATCCAGGCACTCGGAAATCTCCCCGGGAAGGGGCTGATCCCGTTCCAGGACCCCCTGGGCGCCGTAGGCCAGCAGCCGGACCCGGGGATGGGGAGCCTCCGGGTCCACCATCACCGTGCCTGGCGAAGCGCCCGGCCTGGTCTGACGGTGGAACGCCTCCTCCCGGCGCCGCCCGCGCCGCTTCAACAGCGCACCCGACCCAGGACCTGGCGCAGGGCCGACTCGAGGTCGGTGTGCCGGAACTGAAAGCCGCTCTCCAGCAATCGCTCCGGCACGACGCGGGCCCCCGCCAGCAGCAACTCCTCCCCCATCTCGCCCAGGACGAGGCGCACCACGGGGGCGGGCATGGGCAGGAGGGCCGGGCGCCCGAGGACCCGGCCCAGGGTGCGGACGAACTCGGCGTTGGGGCAGGACCCGGCCACCGCGTTGATCGGGCCTTGAAGGTCTTCGCGGAGGAGGGCGTGGTGGTACACGCCCAGCAGGTCCTCAGAGCCGATCCAGCTCCAGAACTGCCGGCCGCTGCCCACGGGTCCCCCGAAGCCCAGGCCGAAGGGCAGGAGCATCGGGGCCAGCGCTCCCCCCTCCGGAGTCAGCACCAGGCCGGTCCGGATCTGCACCACCCGGATCCCCGCCTCTCGGGCCGGTGAGGTGGCCGCCTCCCAACCCCGGCAGACCTCGGCCAGGAATCCGGTTCCGGAGGGGCTGGTCTCGGGAAGGGCTTCCTCACCGCGATCCCCGTAATAGCCGATGGCCGAGGAGGAGACCAGGACCCGGGGAGGATCCTTGAGGGAGGCCAGGGCCTGGCTCAGGAGCAGGGTCCCCTGCACCCGGCTGCGCAGGATCCGGGTCTTGTGGGCGCGGGTCCAGCGCCCGGCGATGGGCTCGCCGGCCAGGTGGATCACCGCGTCCAGGCCCTCCAGGTCGGCGGCATCCAGCCGACCCCGGGCAGGGTCCCAACCGATATCCAGGCTCTGGGGACGCGGGCGCCGGGTGATCTGGTGGACCTGATGCCCTCCGGTGGAGAGGAAGGCGCCGAGCTGGCGGCCGATCAGCCCGGTCCCCCCGGTCAGGGCCACCCGCATCCGCGGGTTCTGGCGGAAGCTCCGGTGGCGTTCGAGATCCGAGCGCAGGACCCCGTGGCGCCAGGTGAAGTCCCGCTCCAGCATGGAGCGGACCAGGGGCTCGGCCAGACGCGCAGCCAGGGCTCCCCCGGGGAACTCGTAGTCGATCTCGTCGCGCAGCTCCGTCCCCTCGCCGGTGTCCTGGAAGCGATGCCGGTGGACCCAGCTCTTGAAGGGCCCGACGAGCATCTCGTCGACGAAGAGTTCGCCCGGGACGAGGTCCCGGTGCCAGGCCGTCCAGGGAACCCGCCAGGGCCCGATCCCCAACTGAAGCCGGATCCGTTGGCCCTCCTGAAGGGGAGCCTCGGGATCCAGGCGGCGCAGGAGGCGCCAGGGGGGCGTGAGACGGGTCAGGGCCCCTGGCCGGGCGTGCCAGGCGAAGAGCTCTCCGGGAGTCTCGGGAAGGACCGAGGTGCGGACGAAGCGGGGCACACTGCAGGGATTCCCCCCCGGGGGCAGGGCACCTGCCGCCGGGGGGCCGGGATGGGGTCCCGGAGCCCCCTCCCGCCAGAAAGCAGCAGACCCGGCCTCATCGGAAGCCGGGTCCGCTGTGCGGGGTGGTGGAGCAAACAGCTCTCGACCGCAAATCAGCTTCCAACCCCGATCTGCTCCGTAACACATTGGAAGCAAATGGTTTCATATAGAAAGCCGAGTCACCCCCCAAGTTCCCCGGGGAAGCAACTTTTCTCTCCCGATTTCCAAGCTCCGGACGAGGATGCTGGGTTTGCAACACGAGCGGATACCAAGAAAAGCATCCCAACGAATCTTATTCGACTCCGAAAACCGGACTCGAACTGGCCTACCTGCCCGGCAGTTCTGTGCCGCGACTCATGATCTCGATATAGCCCGTATAGCTGAACAGGCGGTTGCGTTTCTGGGCGGTCAGCTCCTTGACGATGCCAAGCTGCTCCAGGTGGCCGAGTGCCTTGTTGACCGTAGCCGGGGTGATGCCGGTCTTCTCCACCAGCGAGCCCGAGGTGGCGATGGGATGCTCCATCAGCGCCCGGTGGATCTGCAGGGTGGATGAAGCCGCCCGTCCCAGACCGCTGATCTTGTCACGGTCTTGGTTCGACAGGTCGAGAAGCTGCTGGGCCGTTTCCACCGCCTGGGTGGCGGTGACGATCACGGCCTCGGCGAAGAAATCGAGCCAAGCTTCCCAATCACCGGTCATGCGCACGTTGTTGAGCAGCTCGTAGTAATACTGGCGGTGCGTCTTGAAATAAAGGCTGAGGTAGAGCATCGGCTCCCGCAGCACTTTCTGCTCGCATAACAGCAACGTGATAAGCAAACGCCCCAGACGGCCGTTACCGTCCAGAAATGGGTGGATCGTCTCGAACTGCACATGGGCCAGTGCCGCCTTGAGCAGCACCGGGGTCGGCTCCGGCTGGTCATGGAGGAAAAGCTCCAGCTTGCTCATGCACTCCAGTACCTCTTCGGCAGGCGGAGGAACGAAGGCCGCGTTGCCCGGCCGGGTGCCGCCAATCCAGTTCTGGCTGCGCCTAAATTCGCCAGGGGTTTGATTGCCGCCCCGGCCCTTGGTCAGCAGCACACCGTGGATCTCACGGAACAAGCGCAGCGACAGCGGCAGACCTTCCTTCAGCAGGCACAGACCATGGTCAAGGGCGGCGACATAGTTGCTGACCTCCCGCACGTCATCCAGTGGCACGCCGGGTTCCTGATCCAGCTCGAACAGCAGCAGGTCGGAAAGCGACGATTGCGTCCCCTCGATCATGGAGGAGAGTACCGCTTCCTTTCGGACGTACAAGTAGAGGAACAGCGAGGTGTCCGGCAGCAAAGTCGAGACGCTGTCCAGCCGACCGAGGGCCAGCAGCGCCTGGTCGAACTTGCTGCGCAGCTCCGGCGTCCAGTTGATGGGCGGACGTGGCGGTAGCGGCGTGGGCACGAAGGCCTGGGCCTTCTCACCCACCGTCGATATGGTCACGTATCTGCCTTGGAGTTCTCGCTTCATCCTGCCTGCCTCGAACCTAAAATAAGGTTCATCTTTATTTTACTTTCACTGCATATCCTAAAATAAAGAACCGGGAAGGAAAAATCAAGCGGATTTCCTGAACGGCCGCTTCAATTTCCTCAGATGAGTGTTCGACGCTGCAACGCATCTGCTAAAGCGGAAAAAATTACAACCATGGCTCCGATTTTTCGGTTGCCGGAAAGCTGATGTTATCAAAGGGTTTCAGGCCGTTGGCCGGAATGGGCATTCTCCGGGGTCGGGAAGTACCGTTTCAATCCCATTTCCTTTTCGGGGTCGCTTTCGGACGTGCGTTTTCTCCGTTTCACCGAAAAATCTCTCGAACTCTTCTTGAACTGCTCTTGACGCTCAACCCATTGTAAAATCTAGACTTCGGCATGAGGCGGTGTCAGCGGGAGGCCAGAAACGCGGGAAATCCGGGTGAATAATTTTTGCGGTTTCGAGGTGAGTCCGATTTGCGTTAGCTCTCGGACCGGCAAAATCGGAGGTGGCGTCAACCTACCGCAAAACAGTCTCAAAGCCCGCGCTCCTCGTAACTCCTTGATAATAAACGCCAAAGTCATCTCCCACAACCAGTTCCCGCCAACCCGACCAGAGAAACGATTTTCTCCTCTGATTTCCCGGCACCGGACGAAGGGGACGGGTTTGCAATAAAACCGGATACCTGGCGTCGAGAAGCAACAACTTCGAATCCGGTTTTCGGACGCCGGTTCGGTTCCCAAAACGGGAATCGAATTGGCCAGACCTGCCTTGCTAAGATTGGATCAACACTCGCTCCTCAGCATGGTCAACGCGCCACTCCTTGCCTCTGTCATCGGTCAGGATTGCGGTGAAAACTGACCTGCCAATCGAGGCAGAACGGCCGTCCTCCGAATAGTCATCAATCCCGAAGTGGGCAGAAAGAACGGCCGAGACCACAGCTCCAGGTGGTGCCAATTGCTCGAAGTTTCTGAAGAGCGTTCTCTGACACATCCCGGCAAGAATCCGGTTCCTTTCAATGTCGAATTCCGAGGGCTCTATTCGCAGATCCAGGAGGTCAATTGTCACCGTTGGTAACCAGTGCTGATACGCCAGCCAGGCGTAATGCTGAGCCGAGCAGGCAAACATATGAACGATGCCGCTGGCGAAGCTCTTGATATGCTTGCGGCCCAATTTTCTCTGCCCGAATGGCATATCTGCAGTTTCCATTGATCAAGCTCCGCGCTTTGGCTCAACCAGACAGGTTCACTCCGGCTGCCAAGCGCAATCTGCCCAGTGCGCTTCGTAGCGTTTCACAAAGTCCTTCATCTCCCGGATGTTGGAGGTAGGTTCGCGGCAGGCCCGGGCGCAGGTAGAAACGACATCCCGGTAGAACTCCGGAGCGACAGTCTTGATGCCCCCATAATTCATAAGCAACTCAGGAAGGCGCTCCGTGATTTTTGCTCCGCGAGGTGCCATCACGATGCTCGGGGGCTCTCCATAAGTGTTGATCAACACGTATCGCCAGCTTGGGTCGGCGGCTCCCTGACGAGGGACAATCTCACAGGGACATGCATCTCCACCGCCGGAAATGCCTTCATAGACTTCCTTGAGGGCCAGTGGTTTGTGGGCCACCAGGACATAAGGTCCGGCCTCTACATATCTGCCCATGCTTTCGTCGTATTCGATGCCGAGCAAGACTTCGAGGTCAAAACGCGCATGCCGGTCAAGGGACGCCTTCCCCGAGGTGAACCATTGAAGTTCCCGCAGGGTGATCCCTACACACTTGGCAATCTCAGCAGGCGGGTTGGGCCAGCACGCCACAAGGTTCTTGGCGATTTCGGCTGCGTTGTCATAGTCACTGTCGGCCCAGAAATCATCATTCTCGACGATATCCTCCGCTGCCTTCTCACCTGTCAGTAGCCAGGTGCAGCCATCAAACCCATCGTGGTTGAAATATCGTGGCTGATCGGGCGGCAGAGAAGTCTCCCAGGATGACAGCCATGGGCCAGGCTCCCAGTCGAGACCACCTGCCACTGTTGGCACCGGCACTTGCGCCGGTAAGGTCAGCCACTGCTGGATTCTGTCTTCAACCTCGCGGCTGTTGACGCCTCTGTGGCCATCCCTGACACGGAAATCGTGGTCAATTTGAGCGTATCGGCAAAGGGCCTGAATGGCCCCGGCAAGAGACCGGTCATTTCCGTCGTGCTTCCTCAGCAACCACCGGCTGGAGTCCTGGGCTGAGCGCAGGGAAGCTGGAAGGGACTTTTCCTTGGCATCGGCGACCTCGACCTGAACTCCGATTTTTGCCATTTCCCCTACCTGTTCAGGGCTGGCCGTCGCGATGTGGCGGTTTATCCGCAGGATGTCCGGTCGGCCACGCAAGCCCTCGGCGTTACGCCATGCTTCCAGAAGAACATCCCGGAAGGACCTGGGCTGATCGACTGGAGTGAAGGTCATCCACCGGATGGGCAACCCGGCAACGGTCAATCCATAGAGTATGAGCGGGCTGAGCCCGTACCGCCCTGCGTCCTTGATCTTGATCGGGTCCCGCACTGATACAATGCCATGCTCCGGATGATGGAAAAGGAACTTGGCTATCGCAACGTAGAAATGATGCTCTCTTGGTGATGGCAGTGTCTGTAGATTCATGGCCCCTGCCTACTTGTGAAAATTACCCACGGAAATTTGCAATATGTACATCAGCCACGAATCGGTCCGGAGGAGAATGGCCCTGAGCTGCTCATCGGTCAGCGCAGTCTCCAACTCGTGAACCCGATTGAACAGCTCGATCATCTTCACCAGCGCCCGGGTATCGTGCATCAGGAAGTCGGTCAGCGGATCGTTGTTCAGCTCCCGGCAGACATAAAGAACCCTGGCTCGACGTGTAGGCTTGCCCTCATGTAGCAGGTCTTTCTGATTCGACACTCCCGGAATCCACGCGGCGACGAGATCATCTGGTGCCAATCGCCTGAGCAGATGGTTCCACAGCTCCCTGAGCGAACTCAGAATGTGCCTTGCCCGGTCGGCATTGTTACCATAAAGGGCATCCCGAGCACCGATGTACGGTCGAGCGAGCCCTGGGTCGACCTGCTGCAGAAGAGCGATACAACCCGATGTTTCCGCCTCTGCTTCGGCGACAAACTGAATTTCTGTTTCGGCCTCGTCCTCATCCCGGTCGTCCCAGGGGCGAAGGGTCTCGAGCGCGAAGCTGGTGGTGTAGATCTCACGAGCGGCCCCCGGCAAAACGAAGGCAGGCAGCCGCGTGATGTCCGATATCTCCCGTAGAGACTCTGCCAAGCCTCCATACGAGGCTGCCACGTGTGCTATTGAGCTCTCCAGCCCCGCGATAACCGACATCTCGACCTGGAAACGACTCCTTATCGCATCGAAATCGATGCCCACCATGAGCCGTTCAGTGGCAGCAAGCCGCAGGGATGTGTCACACAGGGCCAGCTTGGCGGATGCCTGAAGCTGGGAAAGGTGCGAGAAGTCGGGCTGGAGAGGCTTCATACGCTCAAGCCATGACTGATGTGCGGCCGCAAAGCTCTCGGCAATGCGGTTTGTCGCGGAGGCCTGCTTTATCAATTCCTGCCAGTGCTGATTGGCGTTCGCTATCTCTTGTATCCGGGCCATGGCTCCAGACATTTCAAAGGCGCGACTGATTTCCAAATGCTGACGACGTATCGGTTCTAGCGTGCGCTCCATCTGCTCGACCACGCTCAGACAGGATGGCTTGGCCAGCCGGTTGATGGCCTCCATGTCCTGATGGAGCTTAACGAGGGCGGTTTTAGCTGTTTTGAGATCGTCGGGCATGGGTTCCTATCCTTGTACCCCAACAGAAATGCCAGCGCCGACCAGCGAGCCCAACTTCTGTTTGAGGAATGCCGCACGCGCCTCGACAAACGTCTCGAACGCAACGAAGGTGAGATTAGTTCCTGTCGGTATCAGAAGATCCTCGGCTTTCGTTCCGTTTTGCCTGGCAAGCCATTGCTCGAGCGGCTCGTCCTGCTTGGATTTGTTCTTGGATGAATTCAGCAAATGCAGATTGACGATGCCGTTCCAGTTCTCGGGATTTTCATAGAAAGAGCGCCCTCCCGGATTATTGAAACCGACATGCGCATCCAATCTCTTCTTTCTGAAAGACGCTGCGGGATGCAGGTGATCGATATCGAGAGACTGGGTGAAATCCAGGTCCGGGAACAAGAGCGCCAAAATCGAAAAGCAGGAAGAATCGTCCTTTTGAGTTTTCAGCAATCGGTCGATGAAGTCGTCGTCAAAAGTGAGGTCTTTTGCCGTGCCTCGATAATCGGTCACAATTTCATCCAGAGGGAACCCAGCAGAACCCGAAACGCCCGGGCGAATGATCTTCCGCAGGTTGGTCAGCAGAGCGTCCCCTTGGCCGCCGAATACTCCCTTGAGCAAAGACATGTGCAGCCACTGGCGGATTCGCTTCCGTTCTTCCTCGTGACGGGCTCTGTTGTTGATGTCCGCATACAGCCCTTGCTTGCCGTTGGTCTTGTCCCTACCTTTGTGGAAAAGATAATAGGCAATCGGAATGGCCGCGTTCTTGGCTCTCAGAGCGGCATCGTTGAGGCCGAATGACCTTATGAGGCGGAACACCTCCAAGATACAAGTTTTGATGTCGTCCCATTCCTGCTCGATTTTGGCGACCTGGTCTCCGGTGAAATTCTTGACCTTGAATCGCACATCCGCGTCGGAGAGCATCAATGCCGTTTTCAGAACGAAATCACGATTGATGGAAAACTCCATATCCGATCCGAAACGGACCTGGTCCACCAGATCGTCGATCTGTTGCCTAGCATCCTTCTTCCAGTTGGCCACAGCGATGGACATCAACAGATCCGAGAACGCGAGGGGTGTTCCACCGTGGTTGGTGCGGATGAAGATGTCGAGGACGTGATCGATGGATTGATTGGTTTCGTTGTAGAAATGGATGGTGCTGTCCCGACGAATGGCGAAATACAGTCGAGTGAGCGCCTTACGTGCATACTTGTTGGATTCCTGCCCCATCCCCTGAAGAAAATCCATGACGATATCGAGAACGTTATCGTCGGTTTCGGCTGCATCGAAATCGAGGATTTCGCCGACCTGAAACCAAATCTTGTCTGCCTTGCCCGAGTCCTCATTGAACTGCGCGTCCGTCAAGAACTTGAATTCGTAGCTCATCATCTCCTCATTTGATTCTTCATCGAGAGGAGCCGCGAGGTTGAGGTAGAGCTTGCGAGGCGGAAGAATGCTATCGTCCTTGGTTCGAGGCCACCATTTCCTGGGCAGTTTGTATGCGTAGGTGCCCTTGAGCCCGATGTAAAGCGAAGTCAGTCGCTGCTGGCCGTCGATGACGGCGAAGAAGTCACCATGCCCCTTGGTATCGAAGTCCGGGTTGTTTTCTTCGAAGCGCTCGCAATACCGTTCCAGGAATTGGTAGAAGCGGAAACTCTTCTTGACCTCCGGCTCCAGGACTTCCCAAAACATGAATGTATTGATTCGGATAGCCGCGCATGATCGAGTCGAACAGGACGCATATCTGAGAGCTGCTCCAGGTGAATTTTCTCTGAATGGCAGGCAGCAAGTAGCGCCGGTTGACGATTTGATGGATCGCCTTCTCGATAGTTATAGCTTTCTCGTACTCACCCGCCATTTATTCCTCACACTTCGTTCGCATCATTTCGTTATTCTGTCCTGTGCACTCATCAAATCTTCAATTTCAACAGCTCATCGTCCAGCCCATAGCGAACCACGTCGATCCGGTCGCTGCGCTGGGAAACAAAATCTCCTGTCATCACAGGGAGCTGGAATGGGAAGAATGCCGGGTTGTTCAGTAGCAGCCCCAATGCGCCCTTGGCCTCCGGGGTGGCCAGGAGTGCGGACTCGAACATCAGGATGGCCAGGTTTGGCTCGGCAATGCTCACAGGAGCGGCTTTCTCATAGCAGCCTTTAGCCTCGGAATCTTTCAGGGCTCCCCAGGCGACAAAGGAGCGGATGACAAATCTCGCATAGCGGCTCACGGTCTGCCGGTCGCCATACTGTTCCTTCAGGCGATTAATGATCTGCGTCTGGGTCACTTGGTCCTGCAAGGCCAGCAGACGGCCGGTCTGCCGGGCCACATCTGCGTCTGGGTCACTTGGTCCTGCAAGGCCAGCAGACGGCCGGTCTGCCGGGCCACATTGAACCAGAAGGGATAGACCGCCGAGATCATCCCCCAGTGGACCGCCAGGGCCATGGACGGGTTTTCCCTCAGAAACGCCAGCGAGGCATCCCGGAATGGAATCAACTCGGGGTCAGGAGAGACCCAGATCTTCATCAGATTGTTGACGACAAAGGTCCGGGTCTGATCACTTCGTTCGCCTTCGGAGCCGTTGCCTTTTCGATCCGCGAGGAACTCATGCAGCTCCTGGCGGATGGTTTTGGCGTCGAGTCCCGCCAGCAGCAGATTGGCTGCTTTCTGCATCCACTCAAAACGAATCGCCTGCTTGATGCCAATGGCTTCGTGTCTTTTGCCCATCACCGTGTCCTCCTTTCAAACTTCACAAGGGGCACGATGACTTCTTCGATGGCTACACCGCCGTGACCTACGATGGCATCTCCCGGGTTCACGAATGCGTCGCGGCCACCGGCCACCAGGGGG
>JALHDH010000031.1:30389-53097 GCA_022839105.1 bacterium | reverse complement strand
GGCGGTGAAGGTCCTCTCCAGGATCTCCAGCGCCGTCTCGGGGCTCCCCTCCGGCAGATCCGATCTCTCCTGCGACCAGGCCTGGCGGGCCGACTCCCGCCGGGTCGTGGCCTCCTGGAATTCCTCCTGGGCGCTCTCCAGGCGTCTCCGGGCCCGGGCCAGCCGGCTCTCGGCCTCCTGGGCCCGTTCTCTGAGGGATTCCTGCTGGCGCATCCTTTCGGCCTGCCCCTCGCAGTCCCGGATCAGCTCGCTGAGCCGGTCTTCCAGGGATTCCTCGCTCCCCGCGCGGCCCGCGCGCTCCAGGGTCGCCAGGAGGTCCAGACCCAGGGTCTGCAGTTCGGCTTCGCTCCGGCCGGCCGCCAGTTTGAGGCTCTCGTGGCGGCGAAGGGCCTCGGCCACGCGCCGGATCTCTTCGAGAAGATCCCGAGTCGATTCGGGGAGGAGGCCCTCCGGCAGACCTCGAGCCTCCAACCACCCGGTCCAGGCTCGGGCCTCCTCCTGGCAGCACCCTTCAGCGGCACTCCGGGCCTGAAGGGCCTTCTGCAGGGAGTCGGCGTGCCGCTGGGCGCGCTCCTGGACGCGGTCGAGTCGCTCCCGAGCCGAGCGGGCGCGTTCCAGGCTTCCTGCTTCCAGGAGAAGGTCGCGCTCCCGACCCTCCAGGTCGGCCCTGCTGACCGGTTCGGAGAGTCCGAGGAACCGGGCGGCCTGGCTCAGTCCGGCCTGGGCTTCCTGAAGACCCTGCTCGGCTCGCCGGCTCTCCTTCTGCCAGTTCCGGCGCAAGAGGAGGCCGGCAGCCAGGACCAGCCCGCCGAGCAGCAGGCCGGCCAGGGTCAGCTCCGGAACCCCGCGTTGCCAGCCCAGGAAGGTCAGGACCAGGCAGACCAGGACCATCAGCCCGAGGATTCCCAGGCCGCCTGTCCTCCGCCGGAGTTCCTCCAGGCGTCGGGAGCAGATTTCTTGCGTGTGCAGGAATTCGCGGGCCCGGGTCAGGGCCGCCTGGACCTTCTGGGGTTCCTCGGGCCGGCCCGGGTCGGTCGGGATGGAATCCAGGTCCCGGCTGGCGGCCTGGAGCTCGGCTTGAAGCTCGCGCTGCTGCTCCTCGAGGGCCCGCACCGCGGAGTCGGCCTGCTGGAGCGCCGCAGCCCGCCCCGCGGCCTGCTCCCGGTGGTTTCGAAGCTCTTCGAGGGTCGTGTGGTTCGGTTCGAGCTGGAGGATTCGCTCCCGGGCCCACCCGGGTCCCAGGCGTTCCATGGTCTGCTCGGCACTCCGGGAGGCCTCGCGCTCGTTCTCGCGATCCCGGCGGGCGGCTTCCCGGGCGGCGCGCCAGCGCTCCCGGGCTCCGGTGAGTTCCCGGGGGGAGAGGCCCTCCAGGGCGGGGTCGGGCACAACCGCCTGCTCCAGATCGCGTTTCCGGGAATCCAGGTGTTCTTCAGCCTCCTGCACCTGCTTGCGGGCCTCGGAGAGGTTCTGCCCGGCTTGGGCCAGGATCTGCTCACAGCGGAGCAGCTCGGCTCCGTGGGCGCGGATGCGCTCGCGTGCGGGCAGGGAGGTGTCACAGGCCCGCAGGGTCTCGAGATCCCAGCCCGGGTCGATCTCCGCCAGGAGATCGCGAACCTGCCGGCGGATCTCCTCTTCCTGGCGTTGGAGCCCGGGGAACTCCAGGCGCAGTCGATCCCACTCGCTTCTCCTGGCGCCCATCCTCCGGATGGCCTCGGCGCGCTCCAGCAGGACTTCTTCAGGCCGCAGGCCCTGGACCCGGGCCTGGAGCCGGGCCCGCCCCAGGCGTCGGCCCTCCAGGCGGGTCAGCAGATCCCTTCTTCGCTCCAGGAGGCTCTCCAGAAGGGACACTCCCTCGCTCGGGAAGGCCGGCCCCAAGGGCAGGTTCTCCAGCCGCCCTGCTGCCTCCAGCCAGCGGACCCAGCTCTCCCGGGCCTCCTGCAGCCGCTTGAGCTTCTGCTGGCGCCGGGTCCTCCGCTCGATTCCATCCTGAAGATCCCTGGCCCGTTCGGCCAGGGATTCGAGCTCGTCGTGCAGGTCCCGGTAGCGTTCGGGCTGCTGGCCCAGGGCGCGCAGGTTCTCCTCAGCCTTCTTCAGCAGGTGGAGGGTCTGGTTGATCCGGGGCTTGGAGCCCCGGGGCTTGAACCAGGCCTCGGCGCGATCCGTCAGGCTCTTTTCGATCTGGGGAAGATCCACCACCGCCGAACCCAGGCCGGCGCTGTACAGGACCGAGCGGACGCCTTCGTCTTCGAGATTCTCCAGGCGCTGGAGCTCTTCCAGGCTGAAGGCGAAGACGTTGCGGAAGAGTCCCCGCTCGGCCGAACCCAGCAGTCCGCGCAGCATCTCCTCGCCCCCGGAAGGCAGACCCGGAGAGGTGACGTGCACCTCGCCGCCTCGCTTGCCGGCGTGGCGCCGGACGGTGTAGGGGACTCCCGAGCGGTCGACCAGGACCAGATGCCCACCGTGTCGGATTCCAGCCGGGGGAGGGTAGGGGTTCTCCTTGGAGCGGGCGTCGGGGAAGCCGAAAAGCACGGCCCGCACGAAGGCCAGCAGCGTCGACTTGCCCGCCTCGTTCGGGCCGAGAAGGACCGTCAGGCCGCTCGAGAGATCGGCGATCTCCGTGTCGAGGAAGCGCCCGAATCCATCGAGGTGCAGGCTCTGGATCCTCATTCTGCCTCCAGGAAGGGGTCGATGGCCAGCCAGGTGGCCCGGTCGAAGAGATCCTCCAGTTCGGCGGGCCCCAGCTCTCCGAGGAGCCGGGCGGCCTGGGGGTGGTTCCAGAGCTCTCCCAGCCACTCGCGGAGCTCCTCGGGGCGTCCCCGCAGTTCCCCGGCCAGCCGCAGCATCGACCCGGCGAAGTCCTCGGCGCGGGAGCGATCCTCCAGGTCCACCTCGGGTCGGGTCCGGTCCTCCAGGCTCTCGATCCAGATGAAGACCGGCCCTCGGGGTTGACGCTCGCGCAGCAGGTCGAGCAGGTCCGTCCGGGTCCGCTTGAGCCGGAAGTGCAGCAGGCCACGACCGATGAGCTCCAGGCGGATCACCAGGGCCCGGCCCGCGGCCTCCGAGGAGGCCTCCTCCACGGTCTCCTGCAGGCGTTCGAGGAGGGCTTCGTCCGAGTCCAGGCCCGAGATGTCCACGCGGGCGCTGCTCCAGCGCACGACATCCAGGACCAGTCGCTCATGGCGCTGCACGCGCGAGCCCTCGGTCTCCACCAGCAGGGCGCCCCGAGGGCCCGATTCCCGGACATGCCGGCCCTGCAGGTTGCCCGGGTAGGCCACGAAGGGGGACTCCGTGCGCAGCACCCGGGCCTGATGGATGTGGCCCAGGGCCCAGCAATCCAGACCGCTGGCCTGCAACTGCTCCAGGGTGCGGGGGGCGTAGGGATCATGGCCGGGATCTCCCCCCAGGTTGCAGTGGAAAAGGCCGATCTGCAGGGGCTCGGGGCCGGATCTCCGGAAGTCGGCCCCGAAGTCGTCCGCAACCTTGCGAGTCGGGTAGCTGATGCCGTGGATCCTTGCGAGGTCCCGGCCATCCCGCGAGAAGACCCGCGAGTCCACCCGGTCGCCGGGGAAGAAGGTGACCTCCGGCGGGAAGCGCAACGAGGCCAGCCAGCCGTCCAGCGGATCGTGGTTCCCGTGCACCACGTAGGACGGAATCCCCGCCCGGGCCAGGCGCTCGAGGCCGTCCCGGAAGCGCACCTGGGCCCGGAAGCTGCGCTGGTCCTGATCGAAGACGTCCCCGGCCACCAGAAGGAAGTCCGCCTTGCGATCCAGGGCTGCGCGGATCAGGTTGTCGAAGGCCAGGAAGCTGGCCTCCAGGAGATGGGCGGCGACCTCCTCGTCCACCTGTTGCATCCCGGTGAAGGGGCTGTCCAGGTGCAGATCCGCGCAGTGGATGAAGCTGAGACGCGACAAGAGGGTCCTCCCTTTCCGGGTGGGGGCCTGGGAACCGGCCGCCTGGCTTCCAGACTACCACGGCAGGGTGTCAGGGGCTGTCAGGGGGGCGCGAAGGTCGCCTCGGAAGCACTTCTTCAGGGAGGCACCGGAAGCCTCGGGTGGAGAGGCTCGCCCATCCCTCCGGTTTTGTTGTGTCTGCATTTTTGTGGGAGGACGCATCTGCATCCTTGTCCTGCTGGCAACCTTCCGGCAATGATTCCGCTCCTCGGACCTGCCATGATCCTGTGGGCGGGAGTTGAGATGAGCCGGCACCGGTCGTCGATCGACCCGGAACAAGAATGGAGTCGTCCGGCCGGAAGCAGACATCTCAAGCCCACCCACCACCAGGGTCGCCAAAGCGACCCTTTTTCGTGTGTCTGCATCCAGTTCAGGGAGGGCCTTCCGACTCTTCACCGCGTGTCGGGGGTTCGGGCTCCGCCCGGCAGGCCTGTTCCGCCCGCTGATGGAAGAATGGGCCCCATGGACGAGAAACCCTCACGAATCCTGCTCTCGGGTGAGGACCCCGTGGCCCTGGAGGGGCTGGCTCGAAGCCTCCAGGATTCGGGATGCGCCATCCTGCGCGCCGTCGGCGCACCCCAGACCCTGGAGACCCTCCTGGAGGAACGGGTGGACCTGGCCGTCCTGGATTCTCCTTCCCGGCCGGTGGAGACGGTGTGCGCGCTGCGTCGGCACTTCAGCCCCCGGGATCTGCCGCTCCTGGTGCTGGGGAACCCGGGCACTCCGGAACTGGAACTCGGAATCCTCCAGGCTGGCGCCGAGGACTTCCTGCTCAAGCCGGTGGACCCGAGCGTCCTGCTGGCCCGGATCCAGGTCCGGCTGCGCTCTGGCCGGGAGGGAGCCGTGGAATCGGGGGGACGCCCCTTCCGAGGACTTCCCGGCCAGACCTTGGGACGCTATCGGATCCTGGAGATCCTGGGCGAGGGCGGGATGGGCCAGGTCTTCCGGGCCATGGACACGAGCCTGCAGCGGGAAGTCGCCTTGAAGGTCCTTCCCCAGGACATGGTTTCGCCGACCCACCTGGCCCGGTTCCGTCAGGAGGCCCGGATCATGGCCCGGCTGGCCCACCCCCAGATCGTGGAAGTCTGGGACTTCCAGAGCGACCCGGTCCCCCACCTGGCCATGGAACTGGTCCCGGGTCGGGACCTCGATCGCCTCCTGGCCTTCGGCCCCCTGCCGGTGCTGCGCGCCGCCCGCATCGCCCGCGACGTGGCGCGGGTGCTGGAGGTGGTCCACCTGGCCGGGGTGGTCCACCGCGATCTCAAGCCCGGCAACCTGCTGATCGAACCTTCCGGGAGGGTGCGCCTGGTCGATTTCGGGATCTCGCGCCTGCTCGAGGCCGAGACCCGCCTGACCCGGCCCGGGTGCACCCTGGGCACTCCTGCCTACATGGCACCCGAGCAGCTCCAACCGGACTCGGGGCAGGTCGATGGTCGGACGGACCTGTATGCCCTGGGCCTGATCCTCTACGAGATGCTGGTGGGGGACCTGCCTCTGAGGCGCGAGGGGCTCAAGGGAATGCTCGCGCAGATCCTGCACGGGAATCCCATGTCGCCCCGCAGGGTCCGGCCCGAGGTGCCCGAGACCCTGGACCGGATCTGCCTGAAGGCCACCGAGCGCGACCCCGAGCAGCGCTACCCCGACGCGGAGGCGATGGCCAGGGCGCTGGACGCCTTCCTGGAGGGCGGGCCCGAGGAGGGGCGCGCGTGAAGAGGCTGGTCCGCGTCGCCCGAGCCGGACTGCACCACTGGGAAGAACCCTGCCTGAGCGGGTCCCGCGGCTCGGGTGCGGTCTTCTTCTCGGGGTGCGGCCTGCGCTGCGTCTTCTGCCAGAATCAGGAGATCAGCCGGAAGGGGCGCGGCTGGAACCTGGAAGTTCCCCGCCTGGCCGGGATCTTTCGCGATCTCGAAGAGCAGGGCGCCCACAACCTGAACCTGGTCACGCCGACCCACTTCGCGGATCCCATCCTGGAGGCCCTGGCCCTGGCCCGCCCCCGGATCCCGGTGGTCTGGAACTCCAGCGGCTATGAGAGCCTGGAGCTTCTGGCCCGGGTTGCGCCGCAGGTGGACATCTTCCTGCCCGATCTGAAGTATGCCTGGCCCGGGCTGGCGGCCCGCTATTGTGCCCGGGAGGACTACTTCGAGGTCGCTAGTGCCGCGATCCGGGCCATGAGGGAGGCCACGGGACCTGCCCGCTTCGACGAGGAGGGCCTCATGCGGAAGGGGACCCTGGTCCGCCACCTGGTCCTGCCCGGGAACCTTCCCAATACCCTGGACATCCTGGACTTCCTGGCGACCCTGCCGGAGGCGACCCCGGTCTCGATCATGGCCCAGTACACTCCGGTCGGGGCTCTGGCGGCCTTTCCGGAGCTGAATCGGACCCTGACCATCCAGGAATACGAAAGGGTCCTGGAGGTCCTGGACGGATTCGAGGATCTGGACGGGTGGGTCCAGGACCTCCAGTCCGCCGACTCGCAGTTCATTCCCCCCTTCGATGGGAGCGGTCTGGGAGTCGGCTCGAGCCAGGAGCCTCTCAGTCCAGGAGCCGATCCAGGACCAGCTTGAAGAGCCCCTCCGTCCGGGAGGCCAGCCACAGGGCATTGTCGTCGGGGTCATAGGCGACCCCGACGATCTCCTTGAGGTCTCGTCTCCCGGCAGGAAGGTCGTTGCTGGAGACCAGGGCCCGCTCGTCCAGGAGCACCCTCCCGCCCAGGATCGAGATCCGGTGACGGATGCCGCGGATCTCGTCTTCGGGCATCCTTTCGGCGCCGACCCAGGTCCCGTCCGGCTTCTGGCGGGCGACCTCCAGGCCCTGGCCGAGGAGGGCATACAGGGTGCCGTCCAGATCATGTCGCAACTGTCCGACCCCCTCCAGCCAGTCCGGAGTCGCACCTTCGGAGCCCTGCCAGCGGAAGTCGAAGGCGGTCCGGGGCTCCTGCAGGTTCAGCACTCCCTCTCCGTTCCCGGTGAAGGGGACGGTGTAGACGCCTCCCAGGGTGCCCAGGGCCAGGGTCCGGGTCCCGGGGAAGGTCGAGATGGAGGTCAGGGCGTCGAAGGCCAGGACGGTCCTCTCGTCCAGCGTGGCGAAGAGGGGGTAGCCTCGGGGATTCACGCTCAAGGCTTCTCCCGGATCCCCCAGGTAGCGGGGGGTGGCCGACCAGGCCAGACGGGCCACATCCAGGACGACCTGGTCTCCGGTCCTGAGTTCCGGGATTCTCTCGCCCGACTCCAGCCGGCTCCAGACGATCTCCGAACCCGAGACCCGGGCCAGCCACCATCCACCCCGGATTTCCCGAGCCAGGAATCCCTCCGGATGCGAGCGCATGGTCGAGAACCGGGCCGGGGCTGGCAGGATTCCGGTCATGACCAGCCGGGGCCGCTCCTGCCCGCCGGAGTCTTCCAGCCGGTTGAGGGTCACCAGGCTTCTCGGTCCGGCCGGGGCATGGACGGCCCAGAGCGGGCCCGGACCTGCCGGACAGGCGGCCTCGCCCTGGTCGAAGACGAACTGGCCGTCCTGGAGGAGTTGGGCGCCCCGCAACTCGGGGATCGACGAGCGCAGGGCAGGCTCCTGGGACAGCCTGGTCGGGTCGCCTCGCCGCCAGCGTTCCACCAGCGTGATCCGGGGAAGCGCCGGGTCGGGGTCGCGGATCAGCTCCAGGCCGGGAAGGATCTCGAGCCCGGCTGGCGGGGCCTCGAGTCGGGCCGGTCGGCCAGAGTCTGCGGCCCGCAGCAGGAAGAGTCCGGAAGAACCCGCCGCCAGAAGTCCCGCCGATCGACCTTGAAGGCGGGCGGGCAGGAGTCTCTCGAGCCCAGGCTGCGGGATCAGCTCTGCCTCCAGGAAGGAGCCGGAGTCCCCGGTCCACTGGACCAGGCCCACCGGAGTCAGGCCCACCACCGTGCCCGGGTCCAGGACCCCGACGGAGCGAACGTCGTCCCAGGCGAATCGGTCCCGACTCCACCACGGGCCCAGGGCCTCCTCCCGGCCGTCCCGGCTGACGATGGCCTGGAATCCGCTGCGGCCATCCCGCCAGCCCCGCCAGGTGATGGGCCCGTACTCGACGCGCTCGGGGCGGGTCGGGTTCGGATCCCGTTCCCAGTGCGCTCCCTCCTGGGGGTCGAGCCACCAGCGGGTCCGCTGGGAGGGAGTGGCGGACTGGAAGGCCAGGGCCAGGCGGCCCTCCTCGGCCGAGAGGGCGCCCCTGGAATCCGGCATCTGCCGGTCCAGGGGCCAGTAGCCGACGATCCGGTGGGGGTCGCTCGAGTCCCGGCCCACCAGCCCCCGACCAGCCACCAGGGTGTAGAGCGAAGAGCCCAGCCCGCGCAGTCCCCCGCTCACGTCGAAGTAGAATCGTCCCTGGTCGAAGACCGGTCCGCCATCCGGGGCACGAAGGGTCAGGGTCGGGGCCTCGGCGAGGATCTCCAGGGCGGCGTGTCCTCCCTGGAGCCTGTGCGGCTCCACCTCTTCAACCGGTTCGAAGGCCCGCAGGTTGTCCGGGTCCAGCCTCCACGAGCCGGCCCGGGTCCCCAGGACCAGCGCTCGTTCGGCCGCCTCCAGTCGATCCAGGCGCCTGACCTGGTCCATCTCGGGGCGCCAGCCTCCCTGGTGGGGGGTCCAGCCCACCGGGGAATCCCTCAGGGTCAGGGTCAGGCCCTGGTCCTTCTGGGGAGCGCCAGGGCTCGCCAGGCTCCAGTGGATCGCCCCGGTCTCGATCCGGGAGGTTCCCGAGGGGGTCGCCCGGAGGTCCTCGGTCCCCAGTCCTCCCGCCTCCCAGGCCACCACCCGGCCGTCGGCCAGGTGGACCAGCACGCGTTCCGGCCCGAAGACGCGAAGAAGCGCGCGGGTGGCCGGGCCGGCCTGCCACTCCTGGAAGGCGAAGGTCTCGGCGTCGCGGACCAGGATCCCCTCCGGCGTGGCCAGCAAGATTCGCCCATCCGTCAGCGCCAGGTCCCGGATTTCCTGGAAGTCCAGCCTCCCGTTCCCCGTGAAGGCCACCGGACGACCGTCCTGCCGCCAGGGGACCACCGCGGCCCGGGCCGGGATTCCCGTCTGGGCCGGGTCCAGGATCCAGTCGACATGGCGCGCGAGGATCTCGGATTTCACCAGGGGGATCCTGGAGCCGGCAGGGATGGGCTGGAGGGCGCCCCCCGGCTCGGACTCGGTCCAGCGGGTGGTCCCCTGGGGACCGAGGGTCCGGACCTCGACCTGCCCCAGGGTCGCGACGGCCTGGACCGGGTCGGGGAGGGTCCTTCCGCTGAAGGCCAGGCCCCCGGATGCCTGGTCAGGCACCAACTGGAAGAGCCTCCGTCCGGCCAGGGCCCAGGGGCTGGCGCCGGGACTCAGGATCACCCGGGTCGGCTCGTCCTCGGCAAATCCCCCCGCAGTCAGATGCAGAGGCATCCATTCTCCTCCCAGGCTGGCCTCGTACGAAGTCTGCCCCTGGCGGCGGGTCACCCGCAGCCGCCGGGTCTCCAGCAGGGTCCCCTCGCCGGGAGCCTCCCAGGTGCAGCCCTCCCACTCCAGCCGCTCCAGGACCTTCTCGGGGGGCAACTCGTAGACGCGCTCGGAGAGCGTCAGGTCTGGCAGGATGCGCAGGGTGTGGGTCTGATTCTCCTGGGTCTGCAGCACCAGCGCCGGGCGGGGAGCCGAGACCCAGGCGAAGACCTTCTGGCCCGGCCGGGCCTCGCGCAGCCTTCCCCAGCGCCCCCGGAGAGGATCGTGGCTGACGCAGGCTCCCCGCTCGTCGAAGAGGAGGACTCCCCGGCCTGCGGGCGCCGCCACCACCACTCCGGCGGGGTCGAATCCGTCCGGGACCAGGTTCCTCGAGCGGCGGAACTCGACGGGTCGGCGGCCGGGGGCTTCCCACTCGCGAACCACCACGTCGCCCTCGAGCAGGAAGGCCAGGCGCAGAACCGAGCCGTTGGAGGCCAGGGCAGGGTTCCGGGCCGCTTCGGGCATCGTGGCGAAGGGCTCACTCCTGAGCTGGCCGCTCTCCTGGTCCCGGAGGATGCGGTGCAGCGTCTTGCCTTGCAGGACCATCATCCCCCCGCCCCAGGAGGCGAACCCCTCCAGCCCCTTGAGCCCCGGAAGGCTTCCCGATCTCCAGGAGTCGGTTTCGGCGTGGTAGGTGGCGTGGGAGCCTTCCCCCGAGAAGAGGACCAGGCGTGATTCCTCTTCCCAGGCCGCGAGCCATCCCCCAGGAGGCCGGGGATCGGCCAGTCCGGCGCCGCAGGTGGGGCCCTCGGGTCGGGCGGACCTCGAATCCAGCCGGCGGAGTCCGTCGGCGAAGAGGCCCCAGCCCGAGCCCCCGGCCACGGGGAAGGCGGCGCGTCGACAATCGGGGAGGGCGGCCCAGCCCTCGGCGGTGGCCCGGAAGACCTGCCGGGCCATCCGGGCCAGGACCAGGTTCGGGGTCTGGAGGATCTCTTCGACGGCTTCCTGGGGGCGGGCAGCCGGGAGGGGCCCTTCTCCCACCCGGGTCCAGGAGGCGTCATTCCAGCGGTACTGCAGGACCTGACCGCCCGGCCCGCCGACCAGGATGGTCTGCCAGTCTGGCCCCGGACTCAGGGCCGAGACCTGTCCGGGCGGGAACGGCAGGCTCCCGAAGCCGAAGAGCGGTTCGCCCGGAGCCTTGAAGACGCGCTGATCCGCCAGCAGGTAGGGTTCCTCCCCGATCAGGCGCACCTGGCCCACCCGACCCCGGACCGGGCTCTTGAGGGCCTCAGAACCGCTCTTGCCCGACTTCGAGTCGTAGCTGTACAGGCGGTCCTCGTGCACGAAGCTGATCCGCCAGGTCTGATCCTTGCGTTCCAGAAGATCTCCCGGGACCTGGAAGCGGCTCGACCGGATCCGGGGAAGCCCGGCCGGGGACTCGGGAATGGTGCGGACCTCGGCCTCCTGATAGCCCAGCAGTCGCCCATCCGCGGCCAGGCCAAAGACCCGGCCCCCCGCCTGGCCGATCTGCACCGGCCGGCCCAGTTTCAAAGGATCCAGGGCCGCCCACAGGGGGGCTTCGCCTGGAGCCTCCTCCGCCAGCAGATGGGGCCGCCCGTCCCCCAGGATGGCCAGGCGCCCTTCGGTCACATCCACGTCGTCCAGGCTGCGGAGGGTCTCGATCCTCTCGGTCTGGCGCCTGGAAGGGACGGCCGGGATTCGCGTCCGCGAGGCATCCCGGTAGGTGTGGGTCTTCCCCTCATAATAGATGGCCCCGGCCCGGGTCAGCAGCAGCAGGCCGTCCTTGGCCCGACGGGCGTCCAGGACGGTCGGGGTCTCGGAGAGTTCGGGGCCTCCGGTTTCCGGAATCCAGGTCTCGGGTCGCCCATCTCCGAATGGCGCGCGCAGGACCCGCAGGGCCTGTTTCCCGGTCCGCCAGGCGGCGGTCGAGGCCCCGGGGGCCAGGGCCAGGCTCGTCACCGGCTCGGAATCCAGCCTCCGGATCTGGAAGTCCTGGGAATCCGGTCGGGTCGTGGCGCGGATCAGGCCCGAGGGACCCGCCGCGAGGACGGCCGGAGAGCGGTCTGCTTCTGGACCGGTGCGGGGCTCCAGGGCCGTGCTGGGGAACCCCGGCACGACCGATTGGATGCGCCGGCCGACCAGGTCATAGGCGAAGAGGCCTTCTCGGCCTCCAAGCCATGCCAGGTCCCCCTCCAGTCGGGCGGCGCGCACCGAATCCAGGGACCTCAAGGTGGTCTGCCGGTCGCCGTGGCCGAAATAGGGCCCGGCCCAGACTTCCTGCGCGGGCTCGAAGAGCCACAGCCCGTCCCGGGTGTCGGTGGCGCTGGCCCAGTCCTGCTCGAAGCTGGCGTCCAGACGGCGCAGCGGAGGGGTCGAAAGGCCCCGTCGGCCGACCGTTTCGAGGGTCTCCAGGTCCACGAAGCCGACCCCGCCTTCGCGTTCGGAATACCAGGCCCCCCGGCGGGTCAGGGCCACCCGGTCCAGGTCCAGCTCGGGCGAGGAGCCGAATTGCCAGGAGCGGCTCCGGAGTCTTCGCCCATCCGGTCCCGTGCGGAATCCGTAGCGCGCCAGCCCCCGCCCGCGGACGGCCACGAACCAGCCCTTCTCGTCGAGGAGATTGTCCAGGACCGCCCGAGTGTCGAACCCGCCGGGGCCGGGCCATCCCCATTCCTCGGGCTCGGCAAGCCAGGTCTCCAGGTCGACCCGCGAGCCCAGAGGACCGGCCCCGGGGAAGACCTCCTCGACCCCCTGCCCGCGGGTGATCGCCAGGAAGCTCCCCGGCTCCATGCCGCCAGCCACTTCCCGGGCCGGGCTCTGGAGCCCCGCCTCCCTGGACAGGCGGCTGCGGGTGTTGAAGAGGGTCAGATCCCCTTCCCGGGAAGCCAGGGCCAGCCAGGACCCGCTGTGGGCCAGGTCGATCCAGTCGCCCGCCAGGAGCGGGCGGTACCAGCGGGGATCCTGGATGTGGTCGATGGTGTTGGCCTTCAGGGGGCTGACGTGGGGGTTGCTGAACCACAGGGCCAGCAGGGCCGGCCCGAAGACCAGGGCGGCCAGGGCCCCCACCAGGCGGCGGACGGCCGGGGTCCTGCGGACCTCCCAATAGGGCCAGGAGGGGATGCCGGCGCCGGCCCGGGCTGCCACCTCCCCGGGATGGCCGGCCTCGCCGTGCTCGGCCAGGAGGCGATCCACCTGCTCCTGCAAAGCGGAGGCGGTCTCCTGCAGCGGGATCTTCCGCAGTTCCAGTCCGGAGCGCTGAGATGGAGGCAGGCAGGCCAGGCGCCTGTCGATCAGGTACCAGAGATGTCGGGTCTGGAGGATCCGGCAGACGGGCGGCAGGGCGGACTCGTCCGCTTCGGGCGGCAGGCTTCCGGAGAGTTCCCGCCAGATGTCTCCGACGAGCTCCCCGCGCATCGAATCGGGGGCCACCAGGAGCCAGAAGGCCGGGCAGCAGCGGGCCAGCGCCACTCCCTCGGCCGGGGAGTTCCCTGTCGCGGAGCGCAGGCTCCGGGCCTCCCCGATGAACCCGGCGATCCGCTCGCGTCGGGCGGCCGAGCCATCCAGGCCGGCCTGGATCAGCAGGCGCAGGAGGGGCAGGCCGGGTGAGGGGGGCGCGGAGAGCACCTCGAGGGCCTCCAGCCACTGGGGCAGGACCTCACGCAGCTCGGCGGCCAGCGCGTCCTGCTCCGGGCTGTTCTCCGGTCGGAGCCTTTCCAGCCCCACCGCGATCATGTCCAGCAGGATCCGGGTGTTGATCTCTCGTCTTTCAGCCCGGTCCGGAACCCCGAGGATCCCGGGGAGCCGCCCGTCTTGTCCGGGCCAGCGCCGGAGCAGGCACTCCACCAGGGCCCCGCCAGCCCGGAAGAATCGGCGCAGATCCTCCTCCTCCGGGGGGTGCGGGGAATCCACCGAATGGACCCGGGCCAGGTTCAGCTTGTAGTTGGAGTCCAGGATGGCCAGGCGGTGGGGCGAGCCCCAGGGGCGCACCCGGGCGTATCGGGAGCGCTCCGGCACGACCCGGAGCGTCGGCAGTCGCCCCCCCCCCAGGCGTCGGGTCACCGTGCGGACCACGGCCCGGTTGCAGGTCCGGCGCCAGACCTCCCCCAAGGCCACCTGGCCCAGGGCCAGGGCCAGGCTGATTCCGGCCAGGGGAAGAAGGGAGAGCCACACCAGGCCGGCACGCCACTCCAGGCTCCACGTCATGGCCAGCCGAAGGGTCACGGCGAGAAGGGTCAGGGTGGCCAGGGTGGCCCCCCAGGGCAGGTGCAGCGGCCGACCCTGGCGGGCGTGGAGGAATCCTCCCGCCAGGGGAATCCAGGCGGCGGCCGCCAGCAGGAGCCAGGGCCAGATTCGGAAGAGGCCCAGGCCTTCGTAGCCGAGGATCCAGTAGCGCTCGACCGGAAGCCAGGCCAGGGCCAGGACCCCCAAGGTCGGGAGGCCCGGCACCAGCAGGGCGGGCAGAAGGACCCGGAGCCGGCCGGACAGGCTCGGCCCCTGCCCTCCTTCCGGGCGCGGCTGCGGTCTCACGGGGAGCCTCCTTCCCCGGGGCCTTCGTCCCGAGCCGACGAGGATTCGAAGACCTCCCAGCGGTCCTGGAGTTTTTCGAACTCGGAATGGACCCGCTCCAGGGCGGCGTCGAGCTCCTGCCCCAGGCTGGCCGGAGGGGCGGGGATTCGCGCCCGGGACGGAAGACGGGTCGACTCAGCGCCCACGGCCGAACCACCTCCTCCAGCCCCGAACCCGAGGCCTCGCCTCCCGCTTCAGGAGTTCTTCCAGGGAGCCTCGCAGATCTTCGATCCGAAGCCGGACCTGGCGGGTCTCCTGTCCTGGGCCCTCCAGCTCGCCCAGGAAGCGTCCGGCGAGCCCGCGCAGGCCTTCGATCCGCCCCTCCGCCTCCTGGAGATCGTCCACCAGTCGGCGGCATGCGCCTTCCAGATCCTCGCGAATCCGGGTCAGTTCCGAAGCCCGCCTGCGGATCTCCTGGCGCCGGGCCTCGAGAAGACCGAGCCATTCCCGGTCGGCCCGGATCCGCGCCTCCAGGGTGGCGGCCTCTTCCAGCAGGGCGGCCTGGTCGGCCTGCCGGGTTGCCTGGAGCTTGTCGGCCAGTTCCGCCCGGAGCGCCTCCAGCCGTTCCAGGGCCTTCTCGCGTGCCTCGCCGAGGAAGGCCCTCTCCAGCGATTCCACGAAGATCGGATCCGCCTTTTCGGCGGCGTACAGTTCCAGTTGCCCGACCCAGTCCTCCGGGAGGGGCACATCGAATCGGCACTTCCAGTCTGAGGCCTCCACCAGGCTTCGGAAAGGACCGCGGATCCGGCAGACCCGGGTCCGTCCTCCGGGCAGGGGGGACATCAGGAAGCACCACTCGCGCCGGTCGCAGTCCGGCTCGGGCAGGAGCACCGAAGCCAGCTTCTCGGCCGCCATCGCGCAGGAGGGGAGTTCCGGATAGATCCTCAGGGCCTGTCCCGCCGGCAGGAAGATCTGCAGCCCGAATCGGGACCATTCGCGCAGCAGCTCAAAGCGGGTCAGCCCGTCCCTTTCGGGCAGGTAATCGCGCAGGCGCAGTCCGATCAGGCCGTCTCCGGCCTCTTCCTGGGGCTCGCCCAGGGCGGTCGCGGTGGTCAGCAGGTGGATCATCCTGTCGGGGGGGACGATCTCCGGCGGAAGCGAGCCCGGCTCGAGCTGCAGGTAGCGCAGCCTTCCCAGATCCCGGGGCTGGTCGGTCCACTCCACGTTCAGGCGCTGCAAGGGCTCGGGCAGCAGGGCCGCCTGGCCCGGAGCCTGGGGCAGGTCGCCGGCGTACAGGAAGAGCGGTTCGGGGGGAGCCTCGCTGGCGGGGCGGGATGCGTCAGGTCCCCCCTCCAGGCGGGCCAACAACAACTGAAGGGTCCGGATCTCCGCCTTGAGGTCGGCCACGCGGCGGGCCCGATGGAATCGCTCGGTCCCCTCGACCAGGCGGATCTGCAGTTCGAACTCGGCGTCCGGGGTCCGGGCCTCACCGCGGATCGGCTCGGTCAACTCCCCGCGCACCTGGAGACGGGCCACGTCGATCAGGGGACCGGGCCCACCGGGTCGGGCCGGGCCCTCGATCACCATCGGGCCTTCGTCGGTCTCTCGGGGATGGTTCAGCAGGACCACCGAACCCTCGGGTCCCCAGGGAATCCTCTCCAGGAGCCTGGGGGACAGCTCCATGGTATAGGGCCATTGGACGAAGACCTGGCAGGGCCTCGAGACGAGCGGCCCCCACCAGGCTCGATCCGCTTCGGCCAGGACCTGGCGCGGGACGGGGGGATCTCCGGAGGTGACCATCCAGAACCAGCGCAGGTCCGGAGCCGGTTGGAGGTCCTGAGGCCAGGCGAAGGCCCGGATCCCCGTCACCAGGGCGTCGGTCAGCGAATCCAGGAGGCGTTGGGCCCCGGCAGCATCCCGGGCGGCCAGGATATAGCGCAGGTCCTCGCGCAGCGGGTCCAGATCCTGGAAGAGCCCGGCAGTGAGCGGAATCCCGGAGACCTTCTGCGGGTCCCGATAGGACCAGGACCCGTCCAGGATCGAGAGCAGCGGCACCGGGGTCCCGGGGGGAGGTTCCGGAGCCAGGCGGATCCTTCCCGGGACCTCCGGGGAGACCGAATCCAGGAGGGCCTGGAGTTCCCGGACATCCAGGTCCTCTCTCGAAAGCTCCACGCTCCAGATCCCGTCCGCGGCCCGCACGATCTGCTCGGGGAAGAGAACCTGGGGGCGGGAGCACACTTGGAGCCCCAGCACCAGGTCCTTGAGGTTCTTGAATTCCGCGTAGGTGGGCATGCTCGTCTCCGGTTGCCAGTTCAGGTCATGCGGCGATCCAGCGCCTCCAACAGCACGTCCAGGGTGGATCGGCGAAGCGCGGGGCAGGGGTGGGGCTCGCCTCCCGGCTCCGGACATCGGGTCCTGGGGCGCAGCAGGTCCCGCCCCTCGCGGCGGACCTCGGCAAGACTCCAGTCCAGGCGGTCCATGTGGGGGGCCGGATCCAGGATGGCCAGGCGGCTGAGGCAATCCGGCAGCCGCCCCGGCGGACCCTCCCAGCCTGCCTGGAAACCGTCGGTCTCGAGGGTCTCCTGGAAGCCCAGGCTGCGCAGGTCCTCGGCCAGGATGAAGCCGAACCAGTAGTGGAAGGCGTTGTCGGCCGAACCGGGGGGGACGGTCCAGTCCGCTTCGCCCTCCGCCAGGAGCGCCAGCGAATCGCGCCGGAAGAGTCGGGCCACGGCCTGGGCCGGAGGCAGGCCGGTCCTGGCTCCGGGTCCCCTCCAGCGGGGTCCGCCCGGGCCCAGGTTGAGCTCCTCGCGCTCGTCGCCGTCGCGGTGGAGGTGGAAGCGGACCGGCAGATGCCTCAGCGCCGAGCGCCAGTCCTCCAGGACCAGGGCCACGATCCCTTGGAGGAGGGAGGCCGCCGGAGCCACGAGGGGCTCGCCCGGGACCGACCAGGAGGCGGTCTGTTGGAGGCCTTCAAAACGACATGTCCAGGTCAGGTGCACGTGCACGTCGTGGGAGGGGCGGGCGGAAGGAGGGTTGGAGATCCAGACCGCGCTCCGGTTGGCGATCTTGTACATCCCGTATTCGCCCATGCTCAGGGTAGACAGGGCGATCGCTCCCTGGAAGGGATCCAGCTCCTCATAGCAGGTGGTCATGGGCGTGAAGAAGACCTCGTTGCGTCGGCGCTGGAGCAGGTCGATCCTCCGGGCCTGCTGAGCGGTGGGGTCGACTGCTCCACCCTGCAGGTAGATCTCGGCGCCCACATGGTCGAGCCGGTCGTGCAGCCATTCGGCCCCGGCGTCGGTGGCGAAGCGGCTCCACAATCCGGCCGCGGAGGGGTCCTCGGGCTCCCCGACCTGGAACCGGCTCCACCAGTTCCAGCGAGGGTCCTGGGCAGGCGGTCGGGGGCCGCGCCAGGCTTCGATCAGGGCCTCCTGCATCTGCTCGGAGCGGCGCAGGAGGGCCCAGGCCTCGGCCAGGCTCTCGCTGGATTCCGTCGGGGCGTTGCGCACGGCCCACATCAGGAAGGGGAGTTCGTCGGGTTCGTCGGCGCGGGAGGGCTCGGGATCGCCCAGGCGGCGGATCCCTGCGGGGCTCAGCTCGGTCTGGTAGAGGCTGAGATCCTCCATGCGGACTCCCACGAAGTCGCGGATCAGGCCCGCCAGCTCCCAGACCCAGCGGTCGAACCCGGTGGGACCGGGCTCGGGCGGGTTCAGGGCCTGGGCAGCTCCCGAAGGAGGACCTTCGCGGCGGGCCAGCCACTCGGCCAGGTCCAGCAGCAGGGGCAGGGGAAGGGCACAGCCCTGGCCGGCGGCCCGTTGCCCCCACTCCAGGGCCTTGAACAGCGAGGCCCGGCTGCCGGGATTGCCGGCGCATGCCGATTCGGCAAGCAGCGAGCGGGCCAGGGCCTCGGTGGGATTCACCGGGCCAGATCCTTCTCGGCCCGGCGCAAGGTGGATTCCAGGCGACTGCGCAGCCGCCGCTGGGCTGCCGGGGAGTCCCAGATGGCGCTGAAGGCTTCCAGGCACTCGAGGTGGGGTCCGCGGACCCGGACCGTCTCGCCGTCCAGGAACTCCTCATCGCGCAGGATGGCCAGCGCCAGGGAGATCTTGAAGAGGGAACGCAGCTTTCGAGGTGAGATGGTCCAGGTGATCCCTTCGTGCTCGAGGAGGGCTCCCTGGGTCCCGGCCTCGGCCTGAAGTCCTCGGGCGATGTCCATGAAGTGGTGGTGGAAGACCTCCAGCCGCTCGGGATCGAAGAGCAGGGGGGTCCCCTCCTGCAGCCCCTGCAGGGCAGCCCTGCCCAGGAGCAGCACGTCGTTGATGCAGGGAGGATCCTCCTGGGGAGGGTCGGGGAAGTTCCGACCCGTGGTGAACCGGTCCTCCTCGCGCCCCAGGGCCACCAGGAAGGCCCGATCCAGGTTGCTGGGCTCTCCGGGAACATGGCTGGTGCCCGAGGCCGTGGGGATCTCCAGCCGGATCGGGAAGCGATCCAGGAAGGCGTGGAGGGTCTGGAAGTCCTCTCCCCCGGCCCCCAGCCCGGCGGTTCCGGTGGCAAAGCCCCCCGGCATCTCGTTGGAGGCGGCCAGGAACATGACCAGGTCGCTGGGAACCATCCCGCCCCAGTTGAAGTAGGTGCGTTCCTGGGTCAGGGTCAGAAGCGTGTTGAGGACCGAACTGGAGGCCTTGAAGACCTCGTCGAGGAAGGCCGCTCGCACACCCGGACCGGTCAGCAGCCCGAAGTTGACCCGGGTCAGGACCCCCTTCTTGAGGAGCTCCAACTCGATGGGGCCGAAGACCTCCTCGACCTGGCTGAAGCGGGAGAGGAGGTAGTGGAAATACTTCTGCTCCTCGCGTTCGCTCTGCGCGCGCTCTTCCCACCAGCCCATGTCGAAGACCTTCTGGCTGGCCAGCTCGCTGAGCTTGGCGGGATCGATCCGGGGCGGGGAGAGCCCCAGCCATTTGAAGAACTGCACGGCGATTTCGGACTTGGCCACTCCTGGTCGCCCCAGCAGCAGGCAGTTCTCGCGGGCGATGGCGCAGGCCATCACCCAGTCGGTCATGGGGCCCAGGGGGGTGTCGTCCAGGCCCACCCAGGCCTGACGCATCCGCTCTCGGACGCCTCGCAACCGGACCGCACAGCGGCGCGCCCATTCCAGGGGGATCGGGCCCCGGCCCTGTCCCAGGATCTGCTGGGAGATCCGCACGGATCTCCAGTCCGGGTGCTCCGGACCCTCCGGCCAGGGAAGCGCTGGTTTGAGGTTGGCCATCAGTCCTCCTGTGGTTTGCGCGCGGAATCTCCCTGCGCGTGACTCGCCCGGGGCCCAGGGGACGCGACGGTCCTGTGGATCCGGGCCAGGATCTCTCCCGGAGAGAGGCTGGAATCGTGGGGGGCGGAGAGGGGCAGCGGGACTTCCGCCCGATAGAAGCGATCGACCAGGCGGCGGGCGGCTTGAGGGTCCAGGTCGGCCTGTTCGGCCAGCTCGATTCCTTCGGGCGAGTCGAAGAATTCGCGCGGCGGGGGACCGGGATGTGGACCCAGGGGAGGAGGCGTCAGGAGCCGGGCCAGGGATTCCCGCTCTTCGGGCCCCCAACGCTCGGGGAAGAGGGCTTCCACCACGGCCGAGAATCCCGCTCCGCTGGTTCCGAAGAGGGCGGGGGCCTGGGCTCCGCGCTCGGCGCGAAGCCTCTGGAGGAGCGCGGAGACCTCGGCGGGGCTGGCGAAGAGCAGGTCTCTGGCCAGGGTCTCCTGGGGCAGGCCGGGCTCGGCGCGGAGCCATTGGGCGCGCATGTTCATCCCGGCCGAGGCCAGCAGGCTGCGGAGCAGCATGTCCAGGGTCCGCAGGGCCAGGAACGGAGAGCCCGGGTCCCGGGGGTCGCGTCCCAGGACTCGCGCCAGGATGGCCACCCGCTCGCGACGTTGCCGAGCCATCTCCTCGCGGGCCTGGAGGAGGGCGGCCTCGGCCCGGGCGACCAGGGGGCCGGCCCCGGGCTCGTCGTTCCGGCGGCTCCGGCGGGCCGCCCGGTTCAGGGCTCCCTGGAGCTCCTGTTCGAGGTGCAGCACCTTCTCGTGAGCCGGCGGGGGACTCAGGATGGCCCCCACCACCGATCGGGCCAGCAGGGCCAGCCAGCGATCCCCCCAGCGGGTCTGGGAGCGGCCCTGGCGTCCCGGCGTGGAGAGCGGCCCCAGCAGGACCTCCGGGCCGACCGGTCCCAGGAGATCCGGGTAGATCGCCAGGGTCAGGGGGCTCCTGGCGACCAGGTGGGCCAGGGCTTCCATCCATCCCGCGCACCCCAGGCTCCGGGAGCGGACCAGCAGGTCGGGATGCCGGGAGAGGAAGCCGGGCGAGCGCAGGCCTCCGCCGCATCGTTCGCTCCCCTCGGGAAGCCCCGCGCCGAAGCGCTGGCCGGCCAGCTCGACCAGGCGCTCCAGGGCCAGGTGCAGGGCCAGGCAATCTCCCAGGGTGGCTTCCTGGTCCAGGGGGGGGAGCCCCGGAGCCAGCCGCGCGGCGTGCTTCCAGTCGGCGGGGCGTCGGTAGGGGTCCAATCGGCTGGCCAGCGTCGACCAGAGCACTCCGCGACCGGTCAGGCGCGCCAGCTCGACGGGACAGGACTGCCACAGCGGAGAGAACCAGCGCGCGGCCGCCTCCAGGTTCCGGGCTCCGAGCCAGGCGTGGCAGGCCACCATCTGGCGGAGCAGTTCGGAGCGGGTGCTTCGGCCCCGGCGTCTCCAGAAACGTGCCGGCCGGGTTTGCGGGGGGGCGGGGGCTTGTGGCCAGTCCTGGCTGGAGAACAGGGCCCAGGGCCCTCCCAGGCGCCCGGCGGCCCGCCATCCATCGGCGTCGCCCTGGTCCGGTGCGGGAGGCCCGGAATCCAGGGCGGAAGCCAGGTGGGGAAGAGGACCCCAGCAACCGGGGTTTCGCGAAGGGGCGGAGGGTCGGCTTCGGAGCAGTTCCCAGACCTTCGGGCTCATGGTCTGGCCCCCGCTCCCAGGCTTCGAACCTTGTCCAGGAGCCTCTCGAGGGACTCCGGTTCCTCCGGGTTCGCGGGGAACTCGAGGATCCGGTCCCGGGGGTGGGCGAGGAGCTCGTCTGCGGGGAGGCCGGCCGCGGATTCCCCGCCGGGCTCGAGAAGGACGACCGTCGGCTGGAGAAGCTTGATCAGGCGAGCCGCCTCCTTTCCGGGAGAGGCCGGGATCACGCGCAATCCGGCCAGTTCCAGGAAGCGGGCGATCCGTTCGGAGGCCTGGAGGTCCCGGGTCACCATCAGCACATCGGCGTTTCGGGCTTCCAGGGCAGGCTCCTCGTCGGAGGGGGGGCTCGGAGGGTGGCGGGGAAGCCAGACCACGACGGTGGTGCCCTTCTCGGGCTCCGAGTGGAGGTCCACCCGCCCGCCCAGCATCGACACGAAGTGGCGGACCAGGGTCAGGCCCAGGCCGGTCCCCCCGAACCTCCGGGTCGTGGTCTCGTCGGCCTGGGTGAATTCCTCGAAGACCCGGGCGCATTGTTCGGCCGTCATCCCGATCCCGGTGTCGCGGACCTCGAAGCGGATTTCGGAACCCTCGGCGCGGGCCAGCAGGGTCACGGTTCCCTGCCGGGTGAACTTCAGGGCGTTCCCCAGCAGGTTGAGCAGGATCTGTCTGGACTTGAGGCGGTCCCCTTGCATCGGGCCCACCTCCGGGTCGGCTTCGATCCGGAGGTGGTTCTCGTTCTCGCGCACCAGGGGGCGGACCGTGGCCTGGACCTCTTCGAGGAGTTCGGCCACCGAGAAGCTCTCGCGGCTGAGCGTCATTCGGCCCGCCTCGATCCGGGACAGGTCCAGGATCCCGTTGATCACCGACAGGAGGTGGACCCCCGCCAGATGGATGCTGCGCAGGTCCTCGAGCGCCGGATCCGAGCGTTCCTCGGCCTCCTCGATCAGCATCTCGCTATAACCCAGGATCGCGTTGAGGGGAGTCCTCAGTTCATGACTCATGTTGGCCAGGAAGCGGCTCTTGGCGCGACTGGCGTCCAGGGCCCGGTCCCGGGCCTCCTCGAGCTGGTTCAGCGTCGACTGCAGGGAACCGGCCATCTGGTCGAAGGTCCGGGCCATCTGGCCGAACTCGTCGGGTCGGTCCCAGCCGCATCGCACGGATCGGTCGCCTTCCGAGAGCCTGCGGGCGGCCTCGGTGAGCTGGGCCAGGGGGCGGGTCAGATGCCGCGAGAGTCCCCAGGCCAGCAGGCCGAAGGCCAGACCGATGGCCCCCATGAGGGTCAGGGTCAGATCCATGAGCTTTTCGAGGGGGGCCAGCATGGCGGCCTCGGGGGTCTCGGCCACGGCGATCCAGGGCATCCCGCGCACCACGGCCCAGGAGCCGACCACCCGCACTCCCCGGAAATCGGGATAACCTTGCAACCTGGCCCGGTCCGTAGGGGGAGAGGCCGTCTGCAGGGTGTGGAGTTCGACCATGGGGTGGGTCGGGCGGCCCTGCGGGTCGAGCAGGCGGACCTCCAGGGCCGGACGCTGCTGGAAGAGCCGGCCCCGCTCGGGTTCCAGGTAGGGCGGAGAGGTCAGCATGACCCCTTGAAAGTCGGCCAGGTAGACGTTGTTGTGCAGAAGTTCCGGCAGCAGGCTGCGGGTGTCCAGGCGCAAGGTCAGCACGGCCAGCACCTTCTCGGGGGAGCGCACCGGAACCGAAAGAAACCAGGTCGGCATTCCCGTCTCGGCCCGGGGATCGCCCGGAGGAAGGGGGATCTCCGAGGCGACGAAGTCCGAGACGTGGGGCCCTCCCCGAAGGATTCCCCTCCAGGCCTGCTCGTCTCCGGCCGA
>JALHDH010000031.1:0-30378 GCA_022839105.1 bacterium | reverse complement strand
CGGGGCCCAGCGCCGGCCTTGGGAGCCAGGCAGGGTGGAGAAGAAGACCCGGCCGTCCGCCGGGTCGCTGAGCCGGACCTCGTCGACGAAGGGGAAGCTCTCGTCCACCAGATCGGCGACCCGGGCCAGACGCCCGTGGGCCGGCGAAGAGTCGCGGCCTTCCGGAGGGGTGGCCAGAAGCTCGCGGCACGGCTCCACCAGGGCCGGACCTTGTGCCAGGGCCTGGGCCACGGCCTTCTGCTCCTGGATCCAGGCGGCCACCTGGTGGGCGCTGCGCTCGGCATACAGATCCAGGATCCGGCTGTAGACATCCTGCAGCCCTTCCTCCTGGGTCCGATAGACCACGGCGCCCAGGACCCCCAGGGGCACCAGGACCGCCAGGACCACCAGCAGGAGCATCCTGGTTCGGAACAAGCCGGGCACGAGCCTCACCTTTCCGTCTTCCCTCCGAGAAACGCGGATCCTTCGGAACTCACAAGACACCCGCACGGGGGAAGAGTGGCGGGTGCCGGAGAAGCGCCGTCCCCATGGCCGGTGAAGTGTTGCTGGTGGTCGACGACGAGGCTCCGAACCGGGACATGCTCTCCCGACGTCTGCGCCGGGAGGGTTTCGAGGTCCTGATCGCCCAGGGAGGCCGGGAGGCCCTGGACCTGCTGGCCTCCAACCCGGTGGATCTGGTCCTCCTGGACCTGATGATGCCCGAGATGAGCGGGACCTCCACCCTCCAGGAGTTGCGCCGGAGGCCGTCGGGCGGGTCGGTCCCCGTCATCATGGTCAGCGCCGCAGGGGATAGCCCTCATATCGTCGAGGCCCTGAACCTGGGGGCCGACGACTACGTCACCAAGCCGGTCAACATGCCGGTCCTGCTGGCCCGGATCGAGAGCCAGTTGAAGCGCCGTCGCCAGACAGGCCCTTTCAAGGCCGAGCCGGGCGCCATGCTCGGGCCTTATCGGCTGGAGGCCCTTCTGGGCAAGGGGGCCATGGCCACCGTGTTCCGGGCCACCGATACCCGGCTGGATCGGGCCGTGGCCCTGAAGATCCTCGCGCCCGAGATGGCCGTCTCGCCGGTGCAGGTGGAGCGCTTCCTGCGGGAGGCGCGTGCCCTGGCCCGGGTGCGTCATCCCGGGGTGGTCCGGGTCTTCGAGGTGGGAAGCACTCCTTGTCATTACCTGGCGATGGAGCTGATCCGGGGGCGGACCCTGGAGGAGTTCCAGGCCGGGGAGCCCCTGCCGTATCGCCAGGCCGCCCGGATCGCCCGCGAGGTGGCCCTGGCCCTGGTCGAGGTCCACGGCCACGGGATCCTGCATCGGGACCTCAAACCCTCCAACCTGATGATGGAACAGGAAGGCCGGGTGCGGCTGATGGACTTCGGCCTGGCGCGGATCGCCGAGGCCGAGACCGCCCTGACCCGCAGCGGGACCATGGTGGGGACGCCCCAGTACATGGCGCCCGAGCAGATCGATCCCGGGGTGGGGCCGGTGGACGCGCGCACGGACCTGCATGCCCTGGGCCTGATCCTGTACGAGCTTCTGACCGGGACCTCGGCCCTGCAGGGAAGGACGCTGTCCAACCTGATCTTCGAGATCCTCAAGCGCGAGCCTCAGCCTCCTTCCCGGCGGGTCGCGGGCATCCCGCCGGGGCTCGACGAGCTGTGCCTCCGGCTGCAGGCGCCCCGGCCCGCGGATCGCCCGGCCGAGGCCTCGCAGGTCGCCCGCGAGCTGGAGGCCTTCATCCGGGACTGAGCCATGCGGATCGGCAGGTCTGGCCTGTCCCCCGGGGAAGGGGAGGCCTCCGTCCCTCCCTGTGGCCTTCCGCCCGTCTTCGCGTGATTCTTTGCGCTCGAACAGGGGCCTTCGCAAGCTGCGGGAACGCAGGATTCTTCAGGTGTGCCTCGAAAGGGGCGCGCCTTCTCAGGAGGAGGCAGGTTGTTCGATCTCGTCGTTGTCGGCTCGGGGCCCGCGGGCAGTCGTCTGGCTGCCCGGGTGGCCGAGGCGGGCCTGAGGACCCTTCTGGTCGAGGAGCATGATCAGGTCGGCACTCCGGTCCACTGCACGGGAATCGTGGGCGAGGAGATGCTGCATCGCTATGCCGTTCCGGAAGCGGTGTGCGCGGCTCATCTGGAGCGTTTCGACGTGCTCTCGCCGGCCGGGCGTCGCTTTCGGTTGCCCGGGGTGCAGGCCTGGCTGGTGGATCGCCAGGGACTGGATCGCAGCCTGGCGAGCCGGGCCGTCCAGGCGGGCGCCGAGTTGTTGCTGGGGACTCCGGTGGAGGCCATCCGTCCCGTCGCTCAGCACCTGGAGGTCGCCATGGGGGAGCGGCGGGTCTCCACCCGTCTGGCGGTCCTGGCTACAGGGGCCATGTCCACCCTGCCCCAGACCTGCGGATTGAAGCCCCCGCCGGCCTTCTACCAGACAGCCCAGTTGCGGGCCGAACTCTCCGGACTCTCCGGGGCGGAGGTCCATCTGGGCCAGGCCATCACTCCGGGCTCCTTTGCCTACGCGGTCCCGGTTCCCGGCGAAATGCCGCGTCTGGGCCTGATCACCCGCACGGGGGCCTGGCGGGCCATGCGAGGCTTCCTGGACCGCCTGGAGAAAGCCGGTCGCCTGGGCCGGGTGGCCGGGAAGGCCACCTGTCGCAGGATCCCGATGGGGGTCTCGCCGCGTTCGGTGCGGGGGCGGATCCTGGCTGTGGGCGACGCGGCCGGCCAGGCCAAGACGACCACCGGAGGGGGCATCTACTTCGGGATGATGTGCGCCGATCTGCTGGCCGATACCATCCTGGAAGCCCGCTTGGACGGGGACTTCTGCCTCTCGCGGCTGGCCGGTTATGACCGGCTCTGGAAGAAGCGTTTTCGAATCGAGCTGCGTGCCGGACACCTGGTGCGCAGGCTCTTTGAACATATCGACGATCGGGAACTCGAGGAACTCGTGGGGATCCTGGAGGAGCCGGAGGTCCGAGGACTCCTGGCCCGGGAGGCGGATTTCGACTGCCACCTGCCGGTGCTGGCCTCCCTGCTTCGCCTGCCCTCCGTGCGTCGCGCCGCCATGACCCTGGCGGGCCGGCGCTTCCCCGGATCCTTCCTGCTGGCCTTGGTCCAGCGGGGGCACAGCGGTTCCGCCCGACCTTCATGGAGGAAGACCTGGTGATGACGACGATCCTGAAGACCCCGGTCTGGGAATCTGCCCTGGAAGGCCTGGGGATCCCCGCCCGGAGGATCAACCTGGCCCGCGAGGGCCTCAGGCGGACCACCGAGTTGCGCCAGGCGGTCCGCGAGCGCGCCGCCGTGAACCAGTGGAAGGTCCTGGAGGCCCTGCAGGGAGTCGGCCTGATGGAAGGTCACTTCGCAGGCACCACCGGATACGGCTTCTCGGATTCCGGCCGCGAGCTTCTGGACGAGGCCGTGGCCAGGATCTTCAGGGCCCCGGCCGGGCGGCTCCGGCTGCAGGTGGTCTCGGGGACCCATGCCCTGGCGGCCGGGATGTTCGGCTGGTTGCGGCCGGGGGATGAGCTGGTGGCCCTCACCGGGGCACCCTATGATACCCTGCGCCCGGTGATCGGCAACGGCGAGGGAAACCCCAGTTCCCTGGCTTCCTGGGGGGTGGGCTATCGCGAACTGGCCTTGTTGGAGGACGGGAGGATCGACCTGGAGGGAATCCCCGCGGTTCTCTCCGAGCGGACCGGGATGGTCTTCCTGCAGCGGTCCCGAGGTTATACCTGGCGTCCCTCCCTCCCGGTCGGGGAGCTGGCCCAGGCCATCGCGGTGGTGCGCCGGCATGCTCCCCGGGCCGTGGTCATGGTCGACAACTGCTATGGCGAGATGGTCGAGCTGATCGAGCCCACCGAGGTGGGGGCGGACCTGGTCGGCGGCTCCTTGATCAAGAATCTCGGTGGAGCCGTGGCCCCTTGCGGAGGCTACCTGGCCGGGCGTCAGGACGTGGTCGAGCGGGCCATGGAGTGGTTGACGGCTCCCGGCATCGGGCCCGAGGAGGGCCCCAGCCTCGGCTATAATCGCCTGCTGGCCCAGGGACTCTTCATGGCGCCCGAGGTGGTCGGACAGGCCCTGGAAGGAGCGGTCTGGGCCGCCTGGGTCCTGGAGGAGGCAGGCCTGGAGGTCTGGCCGCGCTGGGACGATCCTCGCACCGACATCATCCAGGCTGTCCGCCTGGGCAGCCCCGAGGCCCAGAAGGCCTTCTGTCGCGGCGTCCAGCGGGCCGGGGCGGTGGACCACTCGGCGGTTCCCGTCCCGGTGGTCCAGCCCGGTTATCGCGACCCGATCCTGATGGCCGGCGGGACCTTCATCCAGGGTTCCTCGATCGAGCTCTCGGCGGATGGCCCCCTGCGCCCTCCGTTCGCCTGCTACCTCCAGGGCGGAGTCAGCCTGGCCCATGTCCAGCTCGGCGTCCTGCGGGCCCTGGAGGAGATGGACAAGGAAGGCCTCCTGCCCGGGTCCGGTTGAGCCCTGGGGCCTCCCGGAACAAGGGGAGGAAGACCCGGATCTGACTTGAATTTCCCGCAACCCGAGCCCGAGTCCGGGCCCAGGGCTTCCCGGGGTCTGGAGGAACCATGCGACCTGGTTTGATAGGTCTTTTTGATTCGGGAGTGGGCGGCCTGACGGTGGCTGATCGCGTGCTCTGTGACCTGCCCGGGGCTCCTTTCCTGTATTATGGGGATACCGCCCATGTCCCCTACGGGGATCGCAGCGTCGAGGAGGTCCGCCGACTGGTCTCGGCCATCGCCGAACACCTGGTGGCCAGCGGGGCCGAGGTCCTGGTGATGGCCTGCAACACCTCCTCGGCCCTGGCCCTGGATCTGGTGCGAGCCTGGTCCCCGGTTCCGGTCATCGGCATCATCGAGGCAGCCTCCCGGGCCGCCGTGCAGGCCACCCGGAACGGGGTGATCGGGGTGATCGCCAATCCCCTGACCGCCAGGAGCGGGGCCTATGAGCTGGCCTGTGCTCGGGCCGCCTCGGAGTCCGGGCTCCCGACCGAAGGGCTTCGGGTCCTGCCGGTGGGCTGCCCGAGGCTCGTCCCCCTGGTCGAGGCCGGCCAGGTCCGTTCCCCGGAGGCCCGCGAAGCCCTCATGGAGTATCTCGCCCCTCTGCAGGCCGAGGGGATGGACACCCTGGTCCTGGGATGCACCCATTATCCCTTCCTGGTCCCCCTGATTTCCGAGATCCTGGGCCCAAGGGTCCAGATCATCGATCCCGCGGTCTACGTGGTGGCCGAACTCGTGGCCTTGGGCTGGTCTGACTGCCCGGCCGGGGTGGCGCCCTGCTATCAGGTCAGCGGGGACCCGGCCGAGTTCGACCGGACTGCCAGCGCCCTTCTCGGGCGACCGATCTCGGGAACCGTGCGGGTGGACCCGGGCGCCCGCACCTGCGTCGGGTCCTGACCCGCCCGCCGACCTCTCCAGACCCCATCGAGGAGGCCGCTTCCCATGAATGAACAGATCACCCTCCTGCAGGCCTTGATCCTGGGAGTCGTCGAGGGCATCACCGAGTTCCTTCCGATCTCCTCGACCGGCCATCTGCTGGTGGCCTCCCAGTGGATCGGCGCGGCCAACACGGCCGGAACCTTCGAGATCGTGATCCAGGCGGGTGCGGTCCTGGCGGTCCTGCTCTTCTATCGGCGCGAGCTCTGGGAGCGGGCCCGGGGCTTCCCGGGGGACTGGAACGCCCGGCGCTTCTGGTTCACCTTGCTGGTGGCCTTCCTGCCCGCGGCCGTGGTGGGACTGGCCTTCAACGACCTGCTCGATGCCCTCTTCGAGGCTCGAGGACTGCAGGTCCGGGTCATCGGCTGGGCGCTGATCCTCGGGGGCGTCGTCCTGTGGTGGGTGGACCGCTCCCCCGGGCGGGATGCCTCGACGCCGGCCTCCCAGGTGATCACCTTCAGGCAGGCCCTCTGGATCGGGGTGGCCCAGTGCTTTGCCCTGATCCCGGGGGTCTCCCGCTCGGGAGCCACCATCGTCGGAGGTCTCCTGCTGGGTCTGAGCCGACGGCAGGCGACCGAGTTCTCCTTCTACCTCTCGATCCCCACCCTGGGAGCCGCCACGGTCTACACGCTGATCAAGAACTACGACAAGCTGGTCGAAGTCGGCAGCGTCGGGGCTCTGGGCCTGGGCACCCTGGTGGCCTTCATCACCTCGCTTCTGGCCATCGGGTGGCTCCTGAACTACGTCTCGAGGAACGATTTCCGGGGCTTTGCGGTCTATCGGGTGGTGGTCGGCCTGGCGATCCTGGCCTGGTCCGGGACCCTGTCGGGATAGCCGGCCCGGCGCCTCTTCACCCCTCCAGTTCGCGGACCATCATCTCCCGGAATCCCTGGTGCAGGGAGCGGACGTGGGACTTCAGCCCGAGGTCGACGAGCAGGGCGCGGGTTGGAGAAAGCGAGATCTCCACCTCGGTCTCGTGGCCGATCTGGTAGTCCTTCTGGCCGTCCGCCACCACGAAGGGCCGGGTCCCCCAGGTCAGGTTGCGGATCCGGACCGTCGAGGTGGTCGGCAGGACCACCGAGCGGATCGCCGACGAGAAGACCGAGTTCGAGGCCACCAGGGCCAGGGCGTCCATCAGCAGGACAGGGCCTCCCGCGCTGAAGGCGTAGGCCGTGGATCCGGTCCGGGTGGCCAGGATCACCCCGTCGCCGCGGACGGTTCCGAAGGCCTCGCCGTCGATGGTCACCTCCAGGTGCAGCGTCCGGTTGCTGCCTCCGACGAAGAATTCGTTGAGGGCATCGGCCTGCCAGACCAGTTCGCCTTCGTGGAAGACCCGGCCGCGCAGCATGCTGTGCGGCTCCAGGGCGCACTCGCCCCGGAGCAGCCGGTCCAGGGCCTCATCGAGTCCATTCTCGTCCACGGCGCACAGGTAGCCGACCCGGCCGAAGTTGATCCCCAGGACCGGGATTCCCAGGGGAGCCATCAGGCGCGCGGCGTGCAGCAGGCTGCCGTCGCCGCCGAACGAGAGCAGCGCGTCGGCCGGTTCTCCTTCCAGGATCTGCTGGAGTTCCAGGACCGCAGCCCCGGAGGAGCCCAGGGTCTTGCGGGCACGCTGCATGGCCTCTTCCGTCGAACCATCGGTGCGCCGGGTGTGCAGGCCGAATCTTCGAGCCGAGGGCCTTTCTTGAGCACTCGAAAGCGATTTGCGTTCAGACATGCCGGGCTGCTTCGGTCCCGGCTCGGCGAAGTCCCTCCCCGGCGGGGCTTCAGACCCTGGGGTCCGGGAGGCCGGCTTGTCCGCCCCAGGCAGGATTCCGAGTTGTCTCGGCGGAACCCGCGCGCGACCCCTGGATCGGCGACCGAATGCCACGGCAGGTGGCGGATTCAGGGACCCGGGAGGCCTTGATTTTCATGGAAGCATCGCTGCGATTCCCCGAGGGAGTCCGGACCTACGAGCAGATCAGCGCAGAGGTCGAAGCCGAGAAGCGCAAGATCGCCGCCCAGGACTACGACCCCGGCAGGTTCTTCCGCCCCTCGGTGACCGTGGATGTCGTGATCTTCACCGTGCAGGCCCGAGACCTGCGGGTCCTGCTGGTCTCGCGCGGAGGCTGGCCCTTCCTGGGACGTTGGGCCCTGCCCGGAGGATTCGTCAAGGAGAACGAGGGGCTTGACGAGGCCGCGCGTCGGGAACTCTTCGAAGAGACGGGTGTTCGCGACGTCTACCTCGAGCAACTGCACACCTTCGGCCACCCCGGGAGGGATCCTCGGACCCGGGTCATCACGGTCGCCTACTACGCGCTGGTCACGGCCGAGAACCTGGCCCCCGTGCCGGGAAGCGACGCCTCCTTGACGGGATGGTGGTCGGTCTATGAACTGCCCGGGCTGGCCTTCGACCACGACCGGATCCTGCGTCGGGCCCTGGAACGCCTCCGCGAAAGGATCTGGGACAGCGCGGTGGCCTCCCGGTTGATGCCCGAGAAGTTCACCCTGACCGAATTGCAGTCCACCTACGAGGTGATCCTGGATCGCCCGCTGGACAAGCGCAACTTCCGCAAGAAGATCCTCAGCCGCGAGGTGATCGAGGATACCGGCGAGACCTGGATGGAAGGACGCCATCGGCCGGCCCGGCTCTATCGCTTCAGGGCCCGGTGCTGCTACCATTAGGAGGGAATCGACGTGTCAGAGTGCCTTTCTCCTTTCGTCGCGGCTCGCGTGCCGTTCCTGGAATACCTCGAGGAACTCCGCTCCACCTGGACGGATCTCTCCTGGAAGACCCTGCTGGAGGAGTCCGGTGGACCCGAGGGGGTGGCGGTCCTGGGCGTCGACCTGGTGGAGGGCTTCTGTCGGCAGGGGGCCCTTTCCAGTCCCCGGGTGGCCGCCATCGTGGCCCCCGCTGTCGGGCTCCTCTCCCGGGCCCACCAGGCGGGAGTCCGGCACTTTCTCTTCCCCTGTGATCGTCATCCGGCCAGGAGTCCTGAGTTCGACGCCTTTCCGCCCCATTGCCTGGAAGGCACCCCCGAGGCCGAACTCGTGGCGGAGATCCGCAACCTGCCCTTCGCCGAGGCCTTCCAGGTGGTCCCCAAGCAGTCGCTCAGCTCCTTCGTCGAGACCGACCTGCGGGAGCGGTTGCTGGCCCGGCCGGAGCTTCGCACCCTGGTGGTGCTGGGGGACGTGACGGATCTCTGCCTTTATCAACTGGCCATGACCTGCCGGTTGCTGGCCAATGCCCGGAGCCTTCCCTGGCAGGTCGTGGTCCCCGCCAGGGCGGTGGCGACCTATGACCTGGACGTCCCGACCGCCCGGAGCCTGGGCGTGCTGCCCCACGATGGGGACCTGCTCCACCTGCTCTTCCTGTATCACCTGCAGCTCAACGGGGTGCGGATCGTCCAGGACCTGGTCTAGGAACCCCTGGTCTGGCCCAGGCCGGTGGGATCAGGCCGGCACCCCGCCGATCAGGTCCAGCAACTCGGCGGTCTTCTCGCCAAGCAGGTCCTTGTCGGCGCGGGTTTCGACATTCAGGCGGATCAGGGGCTCGGTGTTGGAGGAGCGCAGGTTGAAGCGCCACCGGGGGAATTCCAGGCTGATCCCGTCGGTGCGGTCCAGGGTCGGGGCCTCGGAGCGATAGTGCTGCAGGACCCTCTCGGTGAGGGTCGAGGCCGGCTCCTCCACGCGGCGGTTGATCTCTCCGCTGACCGGGAAGCGCTTCATCCGGGCCTCCACCATCTCGGAGAGGGGTTTCCGGGTGGTTCCCATCAACTCCATCAGGAAGAGCCAGGGCAGGATTCCGCTGTCGCAATAGCCGAACTCCCGGAAATAGTGGTGGGCGGACATCTCTCCGCCGTACACGGCGTCTTCCCGGCGCATGTGCTGCTTGATGAAGGCGTGCCCGGTCTTGCTCTGGACGGGGATTCCTCCGGCTTCCCGGACGATCTCCAGGGTATTCCAGGTCAGCCGCGGGTCGTGCAGGATCCGGGAACCTGGGAAGCGGCGCAGGAAGCGCTGGGCGAAGAGGCCGACCAGGTAGTACCCCTCGATGAAGCGTCCCGATTCGTCAAAGAAGAAGCAGCGGTCGAAGTCGCCATCCCAGGCGACCCCCAGGTCGGCGCCGTGGTCCAGGACGGCCTGGGCGGTCCCCTGACGCTTCTCGGGGAGAAGCGGGTTGGGGACTCCTCGGGGGAAGCTCCCGTCCGGTTCCGCGTCGCGCAGGATCATCTCGATGGGAAGGCGACCCTGCAGACGCTCGAGCAGGATGCCGGCGCCGCCGTTTCCGGGATCACAGAGCACCTTGAGCCGGGGCATGCCCTCCACGTCCACCCGGGCCAGCGCGAAGTCCAGGAAGCGATCGTGGATCGAGGTGGGAACGAGTCGGGCTGGGGGACCCGGGGGCTCCGGCAGGGGACCCTGCAGGACCAGGTCGCGCAGGGCGTCCAGGCCGGTGTCCCCGCTGATGGGGCGAGCCTGCGGTCCCACCAGCTTCATCCCGTTGTAGTTGGCCGGGTTGTGGCTGGCGGTGACCATCACCCCGCCGTCCAGGCCCAGTTCCAGGACCGAGAAGTAGACCTCTTCGGTCCCGCACAGGCCCAGATCCAGGACCTCGACTCCGCCGGCGAGCAGCCCCTGGGCCAGGGCTGCAGCCAGGGCCGGGCTGGAGAGCCGGATATCGTGGCCGACGGCCACCCTGCCGGGCGAGAAGAGTCGGGCGTAGGCCAGCCCGATCCGCCGGGCGACCTCGCAATCGAGTTCCTCGGGGTAGCGACCCCGGATATCGTAGGCCTTGAAGGCGGCGCGAGGGCTCAGGGCAGGGGAGGGCATGGCATCTTCCAATCCGGGAGGCACCGGGTCAGCGGAGGTCCGCGTCCAGGCGCTCCACCAGTCTCTTGACGTCTTCCAGGCGGCTCCGAGGCGCCACCAGGGTCCGATGGCCAGCGCGGATCACCACCAGATCCTGGACGCCCACCAGGGCTACGGACTCGGCGGGATCTTCGCAGAAGACGGTGTTGCCGGAGGCCTCGAAGGAGGTCAGCCGCCCCCGGAAGCTGTTCTTGGCGGCATCCTGCTCCAGGAAGGGCTCCACCGCCAGCCATCCGCCCACGTCGCTCCAGTCGAAGTCCGCGGCCACCATGCGGACATCGGTGGCCCTCTCCATGACGCCGAAGTCGATCGAGATTCGGGGGAGCAATTCGAAGGCGGAGGCCAGCGCCTCGGCAAAGCCAGGGGTTCCCCAGAGGTCGACGGCTCCCTTCAACTGGCGGACGTGCTCGGGCAGCAGGCGGTGCATCTCGTCGAGGATGGTCCGGGTGCGCCAGACGAACATCCCGCTGTTCCAGAAGTATTCTCCGGATGCGACGAAGGCCCGGGCCCGCTGGAGGTCGGGCTTCTCACGGAACTCCAGAAGTCGGAAGTGGGGGACGCTCCCCGCGGCTTCGACGGGCTCTCCCCGGTGCAGATATCCGTAACCGGTGGCCGGGAAGCGGGGGAGGATCCCGAAGGTGTACAGGGCCGGGGTCCCGGCGGCGGCCTCGGCTGCCGAACGCAGGACCTCCTGGAACCTGGAGACCGGCGAGATCCGGTGGTCGGTGGTCAGCACCGCGGTGGTGCAGGGGCCGAAGAGCCGCTCCGAAACCAGGGCGGCCAGCGCCACGGCAGCCGCCGTGTCTCGTCGCATGGGCTCGCCGATCACCTGCTCGGCCGGGATCTCGGGCAACTGTTCGCAGACCAGCGGCACGAAGTCCTGGCTGGTCAGGACCAGGACCCGCTCGGGGGGCACCAGGCCTTTCAGGCGATCCAGGCTCTCCTGGAGGAGGGTGCGTCCGCCGAAGAGGTTCAGGAACTGCTTGGGCCGCTGTTCGGTGCTGACCGGCCAGAAGCGCGTGCCCGCGCCTCCGGCCATCAGGATGGCGACCAGGTCCTTCATGGCCGTACTCCCGGGTGAAACTGCCAGCCCCGATCGGAATCCGACCGGGGCTGGTGGCTCTGGCCCCGAAGGGCCTGTCTGGCTCCGACGGCTGGACTCGAACCAGCGACCAACCGGTTAACAGCCGGTTGCTCTACCGCTGAGCTACGTCGGAATCTGCGTCGGACCGCTGCCGACGGAGGTCATTCTAGCACCCGATCCAGACTTTGGCAAGGCCTGGCCGGGAAAAACGATCCGTGTTGCCTTGTCTTCCGGGAATGGCCGGAACCCCGGGCTTCCCGCGCAGGTTCAGCGGCCGCGGTGGACCAGCTTCAGGCGATCGGGATGGAAGGACTTGACGATGCCGTCCTCGTCGACCACCTTGACCACCCGGGGGTTGACCACCCGCGAGATGCGGTACTTCCCCAAGGACCGGCCCTGCTCGTCGAAGGCCTCCACCAGGTCGCCTCGGTTCAGGGGAAGGTTTCCAAAATCAGCCATGACTCAGCCTCCGGTCCAAAGGTGAAGGCCCCCACTACGAGACGGATCGGGAGAGTCCTGCTTGCAGGCCGCTTCTCTGGCCCCTCCGGGATCCAGCCGAACTCCGCTCGCAGACCCTCCGCAGGGGAGGCATCCTTCCGGATCAGCACGAATCTGCGCGATCCGCTCGGCCTGGATCGGGCGAGTCCGCTCGGGGAGGGGTCGGCTGAGAAGGAATCCCGATGGATCGCTTTGCCTGGTTGGAGTTTGGAGACTCCGGACTGCCCGTGCGGCCCCCGAACGAGGAAGGGGCCCCGGAACCCCATGGAACCACCTTCCTGGTCCGTGCCGAGACCCTCTTCCTGGAGGGGCGCCACGAACCCGCTCTTCGGGAATTCTCGCGTGCCGTGGCCGAACAGAGGGATCTCTTCGATGCCTGGGCGGGACAGGTCCGATGCCATCTGGCCATGGATGAGCTCCCCCAGGCCCGGGTCTGGGCCAACAAGGCGCTGGAGCTCTTCCCTTCCTCCGCCCGGGTGCTCAGCGTGGCGGGTCTGGTGGCCGCCTGCCAGGGACAGGGGGAAGAGGCCCTGCGCTTCTCCGACCAGGCCCTGGAGCTGTCCCGGGGCCTGGTCCCTCCCATGCTCTGGTTGGAGCGGGCCGAGTGCCTCCTGCGTTCGGGGCGGCGCGATGCGGCGGCGGATTGCCTGCAGATGGTGCGCGATCTCACCGGCGACGACCCGGATTTCCGTCAGCGCATCGGCCTGGCCTTGATGGGAGCCGGGGCCGTCGAGCAGGCCTGGCTGGAGTTCCAGGCGGCTCTGGAGCGCCGTCCGGACCGGGCCTGGTTGTGGTTCCTCTCGGCGCGGGTGGCCCGGGCCCTCCAGCAGGAGGAGAAGGCTCGTTTTGCCCTGGAGCGGGCCCTGGCCCTGGACCCGGGGCTGGAGGAAGCCCGGCGGGAGCGCAGCACCCTGGAGCGCGGGACCCGGGCCGGCTGGCTGGCCCGATTGCTGGGCCGGCGGGCCCTCTGAGACTCGAAGAGGAGCAACTCCTTTGCGCACGATTCGGGAATTGATGACCCTGGCCCTGGAGCGCGAGGCGTCCGATCTGCATCTGGTGGCGGGGACCCCGCCCTGCCTGCGGATTCACGGAGCCATCCACTTCCTCGAGGATGGACTGCTCGGCGGCGAGCAGATCCGCTCGATGGTCCAGGAGATCCTGACCCCGGCCCAGCTCGAGCGCCTCGACACCGAGCTGGAGCTGGAGTTCTCCTACTCCGAGCCTGCGCTGGGACGCTTCCGCGCGGCGCTCTTCTTCGAACGCGCCAACATGGCGGCGGCCTTCCGGGTCGTGCCGCTGAAGGTGCGCAGCGTGCACGACCTGAAGCTGCCTACGGCGGTGCATGATCTGGCCCGCCGGCAGGCCGGCCTGGTCCTCATCGCCGGCGCCACGGGCCAGGGCAAGACCACGACCATGAACGCCATGATCGACCTGATCAACTCGGAAAGGCGTTCCCGGATCATCACCATCGAGGACCCCATCGAGTTCGTCCATCGCCATCGGCGCAGCGTGATCCTCCAGCGGGAGGTCGAATCGGACACCCGCTCCTTCAACCGGGCCCTGATCAGCGCCCTGCGCCAGGACCCCAACGTGATCTGCGTCGGCGAGATGCGCGATCTGGAGACCATCGGGACGGCCCTGACCGCGGCCGAGACCGGGCATCTGGTGATCAGCACCCTGCACACCCAGAGCGCGGCCCAGACCATGGACCGCATCATCGATGTCTTCCCCGGCCATCAGCAGAACCAGGTCCGGATGCAACTGGCCAGCTCGCTCCAGGGCGTGGTCTGCCAGAAGTTGCTGCCCCGGGTAGCCGGAGACGGCCGGATCCTGGCCTTCGAGATCATGGTGGCCAATCCGGCCGTCCGCCACCTGGTCCGGGAAGGCAAGATGGAGCAGATCCACAACGTCCTGGTGACGGGCAAGGACCAGGGGATGATCCCCATGGATCACTGCATCCGTTTGCAGTACGAGCGGGGCCTGATCAGCTACGATACGGCCCTGAGCAATGCCCTGGATCCCGAGTCCTTCCGCAGCCTGCGCGTCACCCGCGAACCTGGAAGCTTCGGAATCTGAATTTCGTTCCCCATCGGAAAGGAGACCCCCCGTGTCATCGCTCCAGAGCGCATCCCCGAGCCCGGACGAACCCTCATCCCGGATCCTGAAGCTGGACTCGATCCACCTGGGCAAGGAGATCGACCTGGAGGCTTGTGCCCGCGTCTTCGTAGACCGCCTCTTCCACGCCACCAAGTCTGAGCTGTCCCTGCGTCTGGGGGAGGGGCGGGTCTACCTCTTCCCTTTCGGCTCGGTTGTCTTCGTCGGGGTGGATCGCGCCCAGGCGGAGGTTCTCCTCCACGAGCTCGCACCCCATGTCGAGATGCCCGCCTCCGAGAAGGTGGTGGACGACTACCTGATCGAGATCCAGCCCGGAGTTCGCGAGCAGGTGGGTTTCGACCGGGTCCTCCTGGGGGAGGAGGACCCGCTGAAGGTCCAGGTGGTGGCCTCGGTCCTGGCCCAGTCCACCACCCTGGAACACTTCGAGAATATGTCCGAGGATTTGCTGCAGAAGGCTTCCTCGGTCACCGACGGCATGGCTTCCGGCGGCCGGATCGTGTTGACCCTCAAGCAGATGATCCGCTTCATCGGCGTGGCTCTCTCGGCCCGTCGCGAGATCGTCAGCCGCCTGTCGATCATGGACGCCCCCGAGATGGCCTGGGAGGATCGGGCCGTGGACAAGCTCTTCCACGATCTCAAGAGCAACTTCGAGCTGTCCACCCGCTTCCGCAGCCTGGAATATAAGCTCCGCTTGATCCACGAGAGCGTGGAGGTGATCGTGAACCTGACCAATACCCGGCGTTCGGAGATCCTGGAATTAACCATCATCGGGCTGATCGCCCTGGAGATCGTCCTGGCTCTTCTGGGCGCCTTCAAGTCCTAGCCTCCACGGCCCTCGGCGAGGGGGGCGAAGTCTCTCTGATGTCCCGGTTATTCGGCGCTCGGCAAAATGGTGCAGTATCACCTGTTGCCCTCGGCATTGACTCCCTGGTCCAGACCGACTACAATCGTGGGGTTCCGGGGGGGGCGCCCGAGACTCTCGGGCCGTTTCGCAGTCGGGGGCTCCTCCGTCTGTGGTTCCCCACAAGAAACCACCGTGCCGGCAGGTTGGATCCGGGCCCGTGGCGGGGGGCGTGTTTCATCCGCCATCCGAAGCCGCGCGTTGGGAATCAGGAGGTCGATCAAGAATGCCTTTGGTGAAGAATTATACCAAGACCCGCGAGAAGTGCCGCGTCACCTTCAAGCTTCCGGCCGAGGCCGAAGCTGCCAGCGCGGCCCTGGTGGGCGAGTTCAACGCCTGGAGCGAGTCGGAGCATCCGATGAAGCCGCTCAAGGACGGCTCCTTCAGCGCCACCATCACCCTGGATTCCGGACGGCAGTACCGCTACAAGTACCTGCTGGACGGCACCCGCTGGGAGAATGATTGGACGGCGGATTCCTACGCCACCAACGAGTTTGGCGGAGAGGACTCCATGGTCCACGTCTAGAGTCCGGCCGTCTCCGGTCGAAATGAGAGCGGGTTCCCGGTTCGGGGCCCGCTCTCTGTCTTCAGGGCAGGCTCACGGAATGGTTGTGTCTGCAGCGGAATCGGAGGGCTCTGCGACCCCGCGCCGAAACCGCCTCACGCCATGAGCGTCGCCAGCGTCCTCCAGGGAATCCTGGAGAAATCCTCCTCCACCATCCTGACCCGGATCGAAAGGGTCCCTTCCCGCGAGGCGACCTTCGGGGAATGGCCCGAGGAACTGGACCCGCGACTTCTGGAGAGCCTGCGGCGGCGCGGTCGGCCGCATCCCTATTCCCACCAGGCCGAGGCCGTGCGCCAGGCGATGGCCGGGCGCCACGTCGTGGTGGTGACCCCGACGGCCTCAGGCAAGACCCTGTGCTATAACGTCCCGGTCCTGCAGTCGATTCTCCGGGACCCCGGAGCGACGGCCCTGTACCTCTTTCCGACCAAGGCCCTGGCCCAGGATCAGTTGGCCGAACTCCAGCAGGGAATCGACGACCTGGGCGAGCCGGTCGGGACCTTCACCTATGACGGGGACACGCCGGCAGATGCCCGCAAGGCCGTGCGCGCCCGGGCCCACGTGGTGATCACCAATCCGGACATGCTGCACACCGGGATCCTGCCCCACCACACCCGCTGGGCGCGCTTCTTCGCGAACCTGCGCCACGTGGTGATCGACGAACTGCACACGTGTCGAGGGGTCTATGGCAGCCACCTGGCCAACGTGCTGCGTCGCCTGCGCCGGATCTGCGAGTTCCACGGCTCGAGTCCGGTCTTCATCGCCTCCTCGGCCACCATCGCCAACCCCCAGGAGCTGGCCAGCCGGCTGGTGGGTCAGGAGGTGGTCCTGGTGGATCGCAGCGGAGCGCCCTCCGGGCCGCGTACGATCCTCTTCTACAATCCCCCGATGCTGAACAAGGAGCTGGGAATCCGCCGATCCTGCCTGACCGCCAGCCGGAATCTGGCCGCCCGCTTCCTCAAGTCCGGGGTCCAGACGCTGGTCTTCGCCTCTTCGCGTCTCAACGTCGAGGTCCTGACCCGGGCCCTGAAGGATCGCTTCGAGCGCCATCCCTCCCAGGAGGGGAGGATCCGGGGCTATCGGGGGGGCTACCTGCCGGGGGCCCGCCGCGAGATCGAGAAGGGGATCCGCGAGGGGAGCGTCCTGGGGGTCGTCAGCACCAACGCCCTCGAGCTGGGGATCGACATCGGGGCCCTGGAGGCGGTGATCCTGGCGGGCTATCCCGGGACCGTGGCCAGCACCTGGCAGCAGATCGGGCGGGCCGGACGCCGCCAGGGCGACTCGGTGGCCATCCTGGTGGCCCGCAGCGAGCCCCTGGACCAGTTCATCGTCGAGCACCCCGACTACTTCTTCGGCTCCAGTCCCGAGCATGCCCGGATCAATCCGGACAACCTGGCGATCCTGGTCAGCCACCTGAAGTGCGCCGCCTTCGAGTTGCCGCTCCAGGAGGGCGAGAAGTTCGGGGAGGCGCCCGTGGGGGAGATCCTGGAGTATCTGACCGAGAAGGGCGTCCTGCATCGTTCCGGGAGCGAGTACCACTGGTTGCAGGATGTCTATCCGGCCGACACGATCTCGTTGCGCAGCTCCTCGCCCGAGAACTTCGTGATCATGGACATGGACGCGGCCAACCAGGTGATCGCCGAGGTGGACTGGCATGCGGCCCCCACCACGGTGTACGAGGACGCGATCTACATGGCCCACGCCCGGACCTACAACGTCAAGAAGCTGGACTATGCCCAACGTCGGGCCTATGTCCGGCCGGTGGCGGTGGACTACTACACCGATGCGATCACCGCGAACTCGGTCCGCATCCTGGAGGGATTCGAGCGCCAGCCCTGCGGTCAGGTCCAGCGCGAGCACGGAGAGGTCCACGTGGCCTGGAGGGTCTCGGGTTTCAAGAAGGTCAAGTTCGATTCCCGTGAGAACGTGGGCTATGGCGAGGTCCACCTTCCCGATCAGGAGATGCACACCACCTCCTTCTGGTTCATGATGCCCGAGGACTTCCTGGCAGGGCTGGGCCACACCCGCTCGGACCTGCTCGACGGCATCGTCGGGATGGCCCACTGCCTGCACCATCTGGCCCCCGTCTTCCTGATGTGCGATGTCCGCGACCTGAACCGCTGCGTGGGGGACCGGACCGGAGAGTGGTTTGCCCAGCCCGACGGGCGCGGCCGGGGGCGCTATCGCTTCGTCGAGGAGTTGCCCCTGGAGGTCCCGGTCGACTCCTGGATGCGCGGGCCCTCGCCGGAGGTGGAGCCCTTGGAGGAGAAACGGCTCCGGGAGCTGCCTCGCTTCGAGCCGACCGTCTTCCTGTACGATAACTTCCCTGGAGGAATCGGCTTCTCGGCGCAGCTCTATGACTCATTCCCCGAGTTGCTGGCGCGGGTCGGGGAGAGGATCCGGGGCTGTGCCTGCGAGGCGGGATGCCCCTCCTGCGTCGGGCCTCCCCAGGAGGTGGGGAATCGGGCTCGGCAGGTGGCGGGCGAACTGGTCCTGGCCATCCTGGCCTCCCGACCGGAGGGGGCCTGAGATGGACGAGCCCCGCGCCGCGGAACTGGCATCCCGGCTGGGCCGCCTGAGCCTGAGCCTCCACACCCGGAGGCGCCCTCAGACCTGGGCGTTCACCTTGTTGTTGGGGCTGGGGGTCTACGCCCTGGTCAACTGGGCCCTGGAGACCCGCGAGAGCCTCTCGCTGCTGCCGATCTCGATCCTGATCGGTTCCTTCCTGGTTCCCGTGGTGGTGGTCTTGTGGTTGCAGGAGGCCGGAGCCGCCTGCGACATGCCCTTGCCCGCCCCGACGGTGGCCTTCCTGGCCGGGGGGGGGCTGGGGCTTCTGGGAGCCCACGTCCTGACACCGCTCTTCTTCAAGCTGCCCGGCTCGAGACTCCTGATGATCGGGGCCTCGGAGGAGATCGCCAAGCTCCTGGCGGTCCTGGCGGTCCTGCTGTTGCCCCTGGGTCGGGCCTGTCCGGCCAGCCCCAGGGTGGGCCTGGTCCTGGGCGCTTCGGCGGGACTGGGCTTTGCCGCCATGGAGTCCATGGGGATGGCCTTCCGCTTCGTCTTCGAGCACGGAGTCTCCAAGAACCAGATGGACCAGATCCTCTTCGCGCGCTCACTGCTGGGCCCCCTGGCCCATGGGACCTGGACGGCCATGCTGGCCTCGGCCCTGTGGCCCTTGCGGGCCCGTCGGGAGCTCTCCGGGGTGGCCTTGGCCGGGGCCGCCTTTGCCCTGGCCTCGGCTCTTCATACCTTGTGGAACCTGCCCCGATTCCTCCCGACGGAACTGTCCTATCGGTTCATGGTCCCGGCCATTCCCTACCTGCCTCTCCCGGTCTGGCACCTGGCGGTGGGGGCCTTGAGCCTGGGGGGGCTGCTGGTCTTCGTGCGCGGGCGGCTGGACTGGCCCCACCCGCTGACTCGCGAGCAGGTCCTGGGGGAACTCTCCGAGTGTCAGGCCCTGGCCGAGGCGCTCGAAGAGCCTACCCGCCCAGCGCCTTGAGCTCGGCCTCCAGGATCTGCTGGCGCTCTCGGGCCGCCTCGATCTCGCGTCGGGGCAGGCCGCCCATCTCATAGAGGGCCTCGAGCTCCTCCAGGCCCTGGCGGCCCTGGAGGACCTGCTGGCGCAGATCGGCGGCGCGTCGGGTCCGGGTCTGCTGGTTGCTGCGCTTGAAATCGAGAACCTGGTCGCGCAGATCCGCGTCGCGGGCCACCACCCCGTTGACGAAGCCGGTGACTTCCTTCCAGGTGATTCCACCTTCGCGGGAGCGGCGCTCGACGGAGGCCAGCCGGCTTCGGGCCGAGCGCACCTGGGCCTCCAGCTCGGCGATCCGACCCGGCGCCTCCTTCTGGCGCTGCTTGAGCCGGGCCAGTTCCTGGCGGGTTCCGGCCAGGTCCGAGCGGGTCTTCTCGACTTCGGCTCGGGCCACCAGGCCCTCCTCGACGTAGCGTTCCATCAAGGGAACCGCCTCTTGGAGTTCGGCCAGCCGGGACTCCAGGCGTCGACGCTCCAGGGAGGCAGAGGCCTGCTCCCGGCGACGGCCTTCCAGTTCGCCCTGGGCCGTCTCCAGGGTGTTGCGGGCCACCAGCCAGGTCACCATCCGGGCCTCGCGCGAGTCGGCGGCATACGAAGCGAAGGCGGCGGCGGAGGGCGAGCCGGGCGCCTGACCGCCGAAATCCACGTAGTTGCCGGCAGGATCGCGCATCTTCACGTCCACATGGTCGATCGAGACGCTTCCCACCACGGTCCCGACCTGGACCGGGTCGCCCACCGAGAGCCCAGGCCGGATATGGCCGTAGGTCACCTCGGTTCCGGAGGCCGAGCGGACCGTGAGGCCCCATTCCCCCTCGGCCCAGGGAGCCACCGAGACCACGGTCCCGGGCCATCCGGCCCGCACGGGGCTGCCGGCCGGCATGGCGATGTCGAAGCCCAGATGCAGGCCAGGCTGGCTCCGATAGCGCGAGACCGTGCGCCAGTCGTAGAAGCCGCCGGTCAGCACGGCTCCGGGACTGAGCGATCGCTGCAGGGCCACCAGTCCGGTCACATCCGCCACGCTGCCGGCCGGGGTGGCGGGCTCGGTGACGCCGAAGCGCGTCCGCAGCGCGTCGATGACCGCCGGGACCTGCGTGGTCCCGGGAGGAGCGGCCAGGACAGGGCCGGCCGGACACGCCAGCCAGGCTGCCAGGAGCCATCGGGTCAGGGTTCGTCTGCACATGATACCCGTCCAGTCTAGCACGCTCGGGGCCCTGCCGCGAGCGTGCCCGGGAGGGGAGGTCGGGTTGAACGCGAAGAGGCCCCCGCCAGCTTCCTGGCATGATTCCGGGAACCCCTTTCCGGATACAAGCATTGGAGAGACCATGATCCCCCAGAACCAGTTGATCCCCATGGTTGTCGAGCAGACCGCCCGCGGCGAGCGCGCCTACGACATCTATTCGCGGCTCTTGAAGAACCGAATCATCTTCGTGGGCGAGGCCATCGACGACGCGCTGGCCAACCTGGTGATCGCCCAGTTGCTCTATCTCGAGCAGGAGGATCCGGACAAGGACATCGACGTCTACATCAACAGCCCCGGAGGCTCGGTCACGGCGGGGTTGGGGATCTACGACTGCATGCAGTTGGTCAAGCCCGATGTGTCCTGCATCTGCATGGGCATGGCGGCCAGCGCCGCCGCAGTCCTGCTGGCCGGCGGGGCCAAGGGAAAGCGGTTTGCCCTGCCCTATTCCCGGATCATGATCCACCAGCCCTGGATCAGCCAGATCGGCGGACAGGCCACCGACATCGACATCCACGCCCGGCAGATCATCAAGACCCGCGAGACCCTGAACAAGATCCTGGCCGAGCACACGGGTCAGGACCTGGAGAAGGTCGCGCGCGACACCGAGCGCGACTACTACATGTCGGCCCAGGAGGCCAAGGAATACGGCCTCATCGACGAGATCATCTCGCGGGAGAAGCGCTAGGCCTTGAGCGGACCAGGATCTGGCAAGCCGGCTCCGGACCTTCTCGGCGAGACCCCCTTCATGAAGGCCTGCCGGGGCCAGCAGGCACCTTATACCCCGGTCTGGCTCATGCGCCAGGCCGGCCGCTATCAGGAGTGGTATCGGGGTCTGCGGGCCCGGTACTACTTCCTGGATTTGTGCAAGAACCCCGAGCTGGCCGCGGAGGTGACCGTCCGGGCGGTCCAGGACATCCGGCCCGACGCGGCGATCCTCTTCTCGGACATCCTCCTGATCGTCGAAGCCCTGGGCCTGAAGCTGACCTTCAATCCCGGCGAGGGACCCGTGATCGGCAGTCCGCTTCGCGACGCCTTGGGCCTTTGCGCCCTGCGCGAGGTGGACCCCGACGAGCTCGGGTTCGTCTATGAGGCGATCCGCCTGGCGCGCCGGGAACTGCCCGCGGACATCCCTTTGATCGGCTTCGCGGGGGCTCCCTTCACGGTGGCCTCCTACCTGATCGAAGGCGGCGCTTCGCGCAACTTCGAGCGCACCAAGGAGTTCATGTTCCGCCACCCGGAGGCCTGGCACGAACTCATGGATCGGATCGCCCGAGGGACAGCGGCCTATCTGCGCCGCCAGGTCCAGGCCGGGGTCCAGGCGCTGCAACTCTTCGATTCCTGGGCAGGAGCCCTGGGCCTGGAGGATTACCGCGAGTTCGTCCTGCCCCATAGCCGGAAGGTGCTCCAGGCCGTCCCCGAGGTCCCGCGCATCCACTTCGGTCGCGGGACCTGCGGGCTTCTCGAAGCCTTCGAAGAGGCCGGGGCCGATGTGGTCGGCGTCGATTTCATGACCTCCCTGGCCGAGGCCCGCCGCCGCCTGGGACGCCGCCCGGTCCAAGGGAACCTGGACCCTTCGGTCCTGCTGGCCGACCGAGACTATATCCGGCACCGGGTGGCTCGTGTCCTGGAGGCCAATGCCGAGCGTCCCGGCCATATCTTCAACCTGGGACATGGGGTCCTGCCCGGGACCCCGGTGGAGAACGTTCGCTTCCTGATCGAGACGGTCCACGAGATGACGGCCGGATGAGCCGGAGCCTGGCCGTCATCGGGGCCGGGATCAGCGGGCTGGCCCTGGCCTGGGCGGCTCTTCGCGAGAGCCCGGATCTGAGGGTCCACCTCTTCGAAGGTCGTTCGCGCCCGGGCGGGGCCATCGAGAGCCGGCGCGAGGATGGCCTGGTCCTGGAAGGCGGGCCGGATTCGATGATCACCGACAAGCCGGCCGGTCTGCAGCTCTGCCGAGACCTGGGCCTGGACGGCTTGTTGCAGCCCACCAACGAGGATGATCGTCGGGCCATGGTGGTCCGGGATGGGCGTCTGGTGCCGATTCCCGAGGGATTCCGGCTGCTGGCCCCGACCCGGCTGGTTCCCTTCCTGCTGACACCGGTCCTCAGCCCGCTGGGCAAGCTGCGCATCGGCCTGGACCTGGTCCTGCCCCGGCGCCGGGAACCGGCGGACGAGACCCTGGCCGGCTTCGTCGGACGCCGGCTGGGCCGTGAGGCCCTGGAGCGCATGGCCCAGCCCCTGGTCGGGGGGATCTATGGGGGAGATCCCGAGCGCCTGAGCCTGCAGGCCACGATGCCCCGCTTCCTCGAGATGGAGAGGAGGCATGGCAGCGTGATCCTGGGTCTTCTGGCCGGGATGCGGGCCCACCGGAAGGCCGGAAACCGGGATGCCGCGCAGGCCGGTCCGCGCTACGGTCTCTTCGTCTCGCTCCAGGGGGGGATCCAGACTCTGGTCGAGAGGCTCGTGGCGACGCTTCCGCCCGGAGTCCTGAGGACCGATCGCGTGGTGGAGCGGGTCGAGCCGGTTCCAGGAGGCTGGCAGGTGGGAGGAGCGGGGTTCCTGGAGCGTTTCGACGCCGTCGCCCTGGCCCTCCCCGCCTGGGCGGCGGCCGGGCTGACCCGCTTCGACCCCGCACTTTCCGGGGCCCTGGCCGGGATCCGCTACAGCTCCTCGGCCGCGGTGAACCTGCTCTTCCGACGCGAGCAGATTCCCGCTCCGATCGACTCCTTCGGCTTCGTGGTGCCCCGGATCGAGAATCGGGTTCTTCTGGCCTGCACCTACGCCTCGGTCAAGTACGCCGGCAGGGCTCCTCAGGGGCAGGTCGTGCTGCGCGCCTTCTCGGGTGGCGCCGGCCGGGAAGCCGACGTGGATCGCCCTGCGGAGGAACTTCTGGAGGATGTCCTGGCCGATCTGCACGATCTTCTGGGGATCCAGGGAGATCCCCTGAAGGTCTGGTCGGCCAGGCATCACCGGGTCATGCCCCAGTACGAACTGGGACACCTGGAACTGGTGGCAGGAATCCAGGAACGCGCCCTGCGGCATCCGGGCCTCTTCCTGGCCGGCAACGGGTTTCGCGGGGTCGGCATTCCCGACTGCGTGGCCCAGGCCCGGGAGGCAGGCGTCCGGGCCGCGGGATTCCTCCATCGCCCGGCCTGAGACGCCGTGGGGCCGGAAATTTCCGGGTCTGCCCCTAGTCACGAGGTCTCCCCGTCGTGAAGGGAAGTCATACGGTTGCTAGGAGGTCGAAAACACATGGCTTACGACGATCCGATCAAGGAAATCGGTGCCAACAAGCCCCAGGTCCGCGGGACCGAGATCGCCGGGGCGCAGTTCGCGGCCGAGGCCGCAAAGGCCCAGCCCGCGGCGCCTCCCAAGGAAGATGCGGCCAAGGGAATCGACCAGACCGACAAGGTCGCCATCTCCGATGAAGCCCAGGAGATCACCGCGCAGGCTCCTCAGTCCGCCCAGAAGGTCCAGGGAACCTCGGAAGGCAACGAGTCCAAGATGGCGGATGCCCAGAAGGGCCTGGATGCCACCCTGGCGGATCTGCAGGCACAGCGCGAGGGCCAGAAGCAAGCCGAGCAGTAGTCCTTGACCTCCGGGCAGCCGCCGGCTGCTCCTGGTCCGCACAGGGACCCCGATCGTGCCGTCCGGGCCCGGTCGGGGTCGGTCCGTGTACGCCCCGTCAACCGATTCTCGATGGAGTCCCCCCGCATGAACAGCCCTTCCCCTGTTGCCGGCAACGCGAGCCCCTTCTACGAGTCCTGGACCTTCTGAGATGCAACCCCTCGCGTCCGTTTCTGCATGGGGAATCGACATGGGGGCCTCCCTGGCCAAGGTCGCCCTTCAGGTCGGCTCAGACCCGCCCAAGCTGCGCCTCCTTCCCGTCCAGGATCTCGAGTCGGTCCTCCGGGCGGTCGGCGGAGCCCGAGGCGGCTGCATCGGCCTGACCGGTGGGGGAATCTCGGAGCTGGCGGGGCGTTTCGAGGGCGCCGCCTCGATCCTGAAGATCAACGAGTTCGCGGCCTGGGGGGCCGGATGCCGGGCCCTGTTGCGGCGCGGAGGCCTCGAACCGGAAGAACCCTTCCTGCTCGTCTCGGTTGGAACGGGCACTTCGGCGATGCTGGTGGATGGCATGTCCGTCTCGCGGGTCGGGGGGACGGCCCTGGGCGGGGGCACGGTCCTGGGCCTGGGAAGAGCCCTGGTCGGTCCCCTTGAGTTCGACGAGCTGTGCGTCCTGGCCCGACAGGGATCCCGCCGGCGGGTCGACCTTCTGGTCTCGGACATCTATGGTCCGGGGCAGATCGCCTTGAAAGGGGATCTCACGGCGGCGAACTTTGGCCGTCTGGCACAGCCTGGGGGCGGCTCGCCGGAACCCGCCGATCTGGCGGCTGGCGTCATGGGCCTGGTGGGCGAGAACGTGGCCCTCATCACGGCGGGGCTGGCCGTGGCGGCCCGCGTGCGCCGTCTGGTCTTTGCCGGATCCACGCTGCGGGGAAACTCCGTCCTGGCAGAGGTCCTGATCGGCGTCACCGCCCTTCTGGGTCGTCAGTCGACCATCCTGGAGGACGGGGAGTTCTGCGGGGCCCTGGGAGCCCTGGAACTGGCCGCCCGCAGGGAGGCGTGATTCAGAACCGGGCCAGGATCGTCTCGAGCATCTGCTGGTCTGGAACCTCGGAGCGGACGGTCAGCTCCGCCTGCAGGATGGTGCCCTCCGGTCCGGTGGCCAGCCAGACGGTGTCGGCCAGTTGGAGCATCAGGGTGTAGCCCATGCCCAGGGAGACCTTGGTGGAGAAGCCGGATTCGAAGAGCGTTGCGGGGAGCTGTTCGGTACGGATTCCGGGACCGCGATCCGAGACCCGGATCAACAGGCGGCCCGGAGCGGTGAAGACCTGACAGTGCCCGTCCACGCCGTGCTTGATCGCGTTGGAGGCGGCCTCGCCGAAGACCACCACCAGGTCGGAGGCCTGCTGCTCGGAGAGTCCGATCTGGGCAGCCAGGCGGCGCAACTCGGAGCGGATCCCCGCATAGTTCTCGGGATCGAGCGGACGATCCAGGGCCTCGGCGCCCGTCATGGGCATCTTCTCGGGATCCACCAGATGGAAGCGGCCGTGGGAGACCGTGTTGAGGACCTCCCGGTAGAAGGCCTTCTTCTCGTCGACGGCCTGCAGCAGGCGCAGGTGGGCGTCCAGGGCTTCGCGGCGGGCCCGGGTCCTTTCGGTCACGTCGCGGAGCACCACCACCGCCCCACGGACCCCGGGAGGGTCCTCCATCGGGGCGCTGGTCAAGTCGACGGGGAATTCCTGGCCGTCGGCCCGGCGCATCCAGATCTCCTCGGCCGTCTGCCGGGTCCGAGCCTGAAGGGTCTGCTCCAGGGCAGCCTCGGCCTGGGCCTCGTACTGTGGCGTGAAGAAGCCCCGTAGGGGAAGCCCGGGAAGCTCGGTCGAGGAGAAGCCCAGCAAGGCTTCGGCGGCGCGATTGGCAAAGACGATGCACCCGTCCGGGCCCAGGCCGCAGATGCCCTCTCCGGCGGATTCCAACAGGTTGACCTCGCGCCGTCTCGAACGCTCCAGGCGCTCCGCCATCAGGTCGAAGGACCAGGCCAGTCTTCCGATCTCGTCCCGAGGCTGCCCCAGGCCCGTGCGCGCGGTCAGGTCCAGGCGGGCCAGACGGTGGATGGTCCGGGACAGCACCCGGAGCCGGCGCAAGAGCAGGGATTCTCCCAACATCCAGGCGGTCATCAGCGAGATCAGCCCGACCACGCTCAGCAGCAGGAGGTTCCGGGCCAGGGCCGCTTCGGCCTTGGCCTCGCTGATCTGCGTCGGGATCCCGACCGCCAGGAATCCCAGGGGAGATCCGTCGGGCTGGCGCACCAGGCCGACCCGGTACATCCGCGAGATGCCGTCGGGATCCACCCTCTCGAAGTTGCGCCGGATGCGGTCCTCTTCAAGGGCCAGGAGTTCCTGGGGCAAGGGGCGGAGTTCATGATGGGGGACATTCGGATGCTGCACGACGGCCCTTCCCGCCAGGTCCAGGAGTCTCAGGCTGGAGCCTTCGGGCAGGTCTGAACTCGAGACCCGGCGGTGGATCCAGTCCAGGTTCCCGCTGAATACCACGGTTCCCACCAGCCTGCCTTCCTTGGAGATGGGCCAGGTCGCGAGCAAGGTCCCCTCCCTGGAATCCGACCCGGGCAGCAGGAGCATCGAGGGGGAAGCTCCGAGGAGGAGCTCCGCGGGAAGGTCGAGGAGGACCGTGGGCGTGACGTCCTGACCCGAAGGGGCGAGGGCCACCAGGGCTCCCTGGCGATCCAGGACGGCCAGGCTGCGCGGTCCGGGGGGGCGGGCGGCCTGCTCGGCCAGGGTCGCGCGCAGGGATTCCGGGTCGAGGGCTTCGGCCTGAGGGGTCTGGGCCAGGGCCTGCAGATCGAGCGCCGCGGAGCGGACGTTCTGGGCCAGCTCGGTGGACAGGGTGTTCAGCAGGCCGAAGGAGCGCCACCTTGCCCTCTGGGCGAAGGTCGTGCGCTCTTCCAGGGCATCGCCCAGCAGCATCAGGAAGGCCGGGATCAGCGCCAGGAGGACCGGGAGCATGAGCCTGAGCCGGAGGCTCAGGCCACCTTGGCGCTCTGGGGGCAGGGCGGGCGGGCCGGTCCCCGGCCCGGTATTCGGATTCAAGTCCATCTGCGCACCCCGATGGCCGTTCGGCCGGGTCTCAGTTGGAACCGAAGCGCTCCCGGATCTTGCGATATTCCTCCTCGGACACGTAGTCGCGGATGTTGTCCAGGGCTTCCTTCGGTTGGACGCGGGGGGTGGAGCCGTAGCTCCGGCTGGCCTCCTTGCTGGCCTTGCTGAAGATCTGGCGAAGCTCGTCGGGACTGGCCTCCCCCTGGGACTCGAAGTAGCGCATGGCGACTTCTCCCAGGCCGTAGGTCCACCCGAAGACGAAGGGGGCGCTGATGAACTTCCCCAGGATCGGGATGAAGTTGGCCACGAAGAGGACCGTGATCTGGCCGAAGACGCTGGCGCCACAGGCCGCGGCCAGGATGGCCAGGACCTTTTCAGGCGGGTCCTTGATCCCGTAGGTCCGGCCGATGGAGATCACCATTGCGGACTGGACCGGCATCAGCAGCACCAGATCCGTGAAGGGAACCGGGAAAAGGACGATCCCGGCCGCCCACAACGAGAAGTTCAGGATGATTTCGCGAGCCCTCTCGCGGGTCGACTCCATGTCCGGCGGGAGGACCTGGGAAAGGGGCGGCAGGGGACGGGAAGCATCCCGGGGCGGCCCGGCCTCATAGCCTTCCCAGGGAGGGGGGGCCGAGGACTCCGGTTGGGAGGGATAGTCGTAGGATTCCCAATATTGGGGGGGAGCGGGAGCCTCGGGGAGGGGAGGCCGGGGGGGGCGCCGGAACCTCGGTTGCCGAAGGGGCCGGGGCCCAACCGCTCCAGGTCGGCAGGGTCTCCTGGGTCGGAGCCTCCTTCTGGCGCAGGCGTCCCCCGCACCGGTTGCAGAAGCGCGCGGTCTGGCTGACCTCGGTCCCGCATTTCGGGCAGAATCTTGACATCGGTTGTGCTTCCTTCCGAACCCTTCCAGAGTCTGGCGACGGATCCTTCCCGTTCGGCACCTGCCGGCCGGCTCCTACCGCTTTGCGTCCGCCTCCGCCGGGAGGCCTCCCGGGGCGACAGGCGGACGCCTCCGGGAACCTGGAGGTTTCCCGCACCTCTGGAAGAAACAAGCGCGACCTGCTGCGGCAGGGCCGGGGGGAGCCCCCCGGATCTTCGACGTCTCTTGAGGGGAGCGTCGAACCTGGCTTTTGAAGGAGAATTCCGGATGAGTTTCCCCAACCTGTCCGTTCGGCGGGTTCAGCAATCGGGCAAGGCCGCCCTCGTGGTTCTGGCCCTGGTCCTGCTGGTCGCCGTCGGCGCTGGCGCCTGGTATTTCCTGACCCATCGCGGTCCAACCGCCGGTGGAGAGATGACCGCCCGGGCGGCCACGATGGCCCCCGCCAACACCCAGTTCCTCCTGGCCTTCGATCTGCAGGGCGCAGGCCTGTCGACCGAGGCCCAGGGTCGGATCCTGGAGCCCCTGTTGAAGAGCCAGGAACTCAAGGCCCTCAACGAGGAGATGCACAAGACCCTGGGCATGACCCTGGAGGAGGACTTCCTCCCCTGGTTGGGAGCCTCCGGGACCGTGTTGCTGGTTCCGGCTGAAGGACACCAGAGCCTGGTGGAGGGGGTCGAGAAGCCCGCCGGCAACCTGCCCCCCTTCCGCGCCCTGGCCATCCTGCAGATCCGGGACGAGGCCAAGGCCACGGCCTCGCTGGAAAAGGTCCAGGCTTCCGCCTCCGCCGAGGGGGGGGTGGCCTACCGGACCGAGGAACTCCAGGGAGTCCCCGTCCATCTCCCCGCCGTGCCCGGTCAGGGGCCGGCCTGGGCGATTCACGAAGAAAAGCTCCTTCTGGGCTTCACCGCAGCCGATCTGGAACTGGCCCTGAAGCCTCCGGAAGCAGGCCAGAGCCTGGCCGACCAGGCGGGCTACCAGGAGGCCCTCAAGCAGGTTCGCAGCAGCCAGGCCGTGCTGAGCTACGTCGATCTGCAGGGCCTCCTCAAAGGGGCTCCCTTGAACGAGATTCCTTCTTCGGACACCGTGCAACTGCTCTCCGCCTTGCGCTACGTGGTCCTGGGTTCGGGCCTCTCGGGCGGGCAGCTCATCGGGGACTGGCACCTGGGGATGGATCTCCAGGCCGCCGGACCTCTCGGCGCCAAGGTCTTCTCGACCGCCCACAACATCGAGTTCGACTCGGCCCGGCTCCACTCCAGGGAGGTCGACACCTACGCCGCCTTCAACCTGCGGATGCTCTGGGACATCTTCTACGAGGTGTCCGCCGGCTTCCCCGACGGGGACGCGGTACGCCAGGCTCCGGCCCTTCAGCTTCAGTCGGTGGGCATCGACCTGGAGCAGGACATCCTGGGAGTCCTCTCCGGGGAGATCTCCTATTCGGCCAGGAACTCCGGCCGAATCCAGGCGGCCCAGTATGAGGCCCTGGCCCAGGGGCGCCATCAGGATGTCCAGACGACCCTCCAGAACCTCCGCCAGGTCCCCCTCATCGTGGCCCTGGGCCTGAAGGACAGGGCCGGGCTGGATCGCCTGCTGGGCAAGGTCCCACAGGTGGCCATGCTGCTGGCGGCCTTCCCGGTCACAGAGGTCGAGGGAGTCAAGGTCTACTCTCCGCCCAAGCAGGAAGGAACCCCTGAAGGGGCCTTCGCGCTGGCCTTCTCCGAACACGAGATCCTGCTGGGGATCAACGAGGCGGATCAGGGCGTGGCCACCGCCCTGTCGGCGCGCAAGAACGGCCAGAATGTGGGGAGCCTCGAGGGCTTCAGCCGCGTTCTTTCCGCCCTGGGATCGGAGAACCGGGCCTTCGTGGTCAACTTCCAGGACATCGGTCGCATCCAGTCCGAGGCCCTCGCCGAGCTGAAGTCGGCCGGGACCCTCAGTCCGGAGTTCCTGCAGGCCCTCGAGCAGATCTCCAAGCTGTACGGGACCAGTTGGCATGCCGCGGCCATCCGCGCTGACGGGGTGCACGGGGCCTCGCTGGTCGAGGTGAAGCGCTAGAAACCCGTCCGGGGTTTCGCCGGGCCGGGTCCCCGCCACCTTGACGGGGACCCGGCCCTTTTCAGGCCTGGGGCCAAGGGATCCCGACAGGGCGCTGCGAAGGGAGGTCAACATGGATCTGCGCGAGCGGCTGGCCCAACTGGATCGCAGCAGCGGCCTGGGGACCGTGAGCGCCCGACGCCCTCCTCCATCCCTGGAGGAGCTCCTGGGGGGCGAAGAGGTCGACGGCGGCCGGGGGAGCTTCCTGCTCTGCCGACGCCAGTATCCGCGGGATCACTCCCACGGGCTGGTCCGGCTGGACCAGGCCGTGGGCCTGCCGCCCAGATGGCTCTCCCGCCTGGGGCGGGATCTCGAGCGCATGGAACTGGAGCGGGTGGTCTTCCTGGACACCGAGACCACGGGCCTCTCCGGAGGGACCGGCACCTACGCCTTCCTGGTCGGCCTGGCCTGGATCGAGCCGGAGCGGATCCACCTCGAGCAGCTCTTCATGCGCGAGCATTCCGAAGAGGCCGCCATGCTGGAGTACCTGGCCGCACGCCTGCGGGGATGC
>JALHDH010000149.1:5856-6718 GCA_022839105.1 bacterium | reverse complement strand
CGCTACTACGTGATCTTCGACCCCGAGCGCTGGCTGGGCGAGCGGGTCCTGCGGGGATACGTCCTGCATGGCCTGAGCTACGTGGAACTCCTGGATCTGGCGTGGCTGGAGGAGCTGGGCCTGGGCCTGGTGACCTGGCAGGGCCGCTTCGAGGACATGGACGGCCTGTGGCTGCGTCCCTGCGGACCCGACAAGGAGCTCCTGCCCCTGCCCACCGAGGTGGCGGAGGAGGAGCGCCTCCGAGCGGACCAGGAGAGCCTTCGGGCCGACCAGGAGAGCCTCCGGGCCGACCAGGAACACGAGAGGGCCGAAGGCCAGATGGCCCGGGCCGAGGTTGCCGAGACCCGGGCGGAGGCAGCCGAGGAGCGGGCCGAGCGACTCCTGGCCCGGCTGCGGGAACTGGGCGTGGAGGAGTAGGGTCGGGGGCGCCCTGGTTCGGGCCTCGGCTGGGACCCTCTCCCCGCCAGAGGGCAAAATCCGAGGCGCAGGGGCGGCAGCGAAGGAAGAACGCGCTCGAGGCACCGCTTACGTCCGGATCCTCCGACCGCGCCCCCGGCTCGCGGCCCAGGAAGACGCAGAGGATGCCCGCTTCCCTCAAAGAGACCTGGAGGTTCTCTCGGTTGAACTGGGGGGTGGAAGCGGCTGTAGGGCGACGAGCGAACCTCAGCCTCCTGCGAAGCATGATGGAGAGCGGGCAAGCGAAGCAGAGCAGCCTCGATCCGCCGCCAGGCGTGAGAACCGAGGGCCGAATGCCACGGCAGGCGGCGGATTCAGGCCCTGGCGGGTCTGGTGCGACGAGCGCCTGGTGGACGGAGAGGCGCTGGCCTGGGAGGGCGACGAGGCCGAGCCGCCGGCCGCAGAC
>JALHDH010000149.1:0-5835 GCA_022839105.1 bacterium | reverse complement strand
TGCCTCGGAGACCCGCGCCGCCTGAGACTCCGCCCTCGGGGATGGGATGGCGGAACTTGCGCTTCAGGGTTCCAATCATGCTCGAAGGCCCCCCGTGGAGCGGACGGTGCGATGGCGACCCCTTCCACGCAGGGGGCCTTCGTACCTGCCGATCATCGAACACATATTCGCCGAGGATCCGGATCAGCACCCGGCTCAGGTTCACGACTTGCCCCGTGCGATGTCGGGTGTTACCATCAGGGTGCATGGAAGCAACCCCCGAAGCAACACCTGTCCAGCGCGGCTCGATCCGTCGCAGCGTCGCCCTTCCTCCCGCCCTGGTCGAAGAGGCCCGAAGGGCGGCTCCCCCGGCCCTGCGGAACAACTTCAACCTGCTGGTGCGGGAGGCCCTGACGGAATACGTCGCGAGGCGCAAGGAAGAGGAGTTCGACCTGCAGATGGCCGAGATGGCCCGGGACCCCGATCTCCGATGCCAATCGGCAGCCCTGGAGAGGGAATTCCGGCAGACGGAACTCGACGGCCTGCCGTGATTCGGCGCGGAGACATCTACTTCGTCGACCTGGATCCCGTCCAGGGGCGGGAGCAGGGCGGGCCAAGACCCGTGTTGGTCGTGTCCTCCAACGCCATCAACAGGCAACCCCTGGTCGTGACGGTGGTGGCGGGAACCGACGCTGGCAAGGTGCCGCGGGACTACCCGGTCAACCTGCGGGTGAGCGCCCTGGAGACCGGGCTGCCTCGGGACACCGTGTTCCTGTGCTTCCAGTTGAGGTCGCTTGATCCCGCCCGCTTTCCGGCCTCGGCCGCGGGGCGCCTGTCGGAAGACCGCATGAGCCAGGTCGACTCGATCCTGAAACGGGTCCTGTCGCTGCCCTGACGAACCACCGGGTCTGGCCTGAACGGTCAGAACCACCCGCCGGAGGGGAGAAGTCTGGAGGTGCCTTGGCAGAGACGCTCCTGGCGGTGGACCTGGGCCTGCGAACAGGTTTGCCCTCTTCGGACGCGACGGGCGCCTGATCCGCCACGGCTCGGCGCACTTTCCCTCCCGCTCGGCCCTGCGCGCGGCAGCCCGCGCGATCCTGGCCGAGGCCGGCGAGCTGGCCTGGCTGGTTGCCGAAGGCCCGGCCGACCTGGCCCGGTCATGGCTTTCCGAGGCCCGTCGCCGCGGAGCCGAGACCCTGCTGGTCTGTGCCGAGGACTGGCGAGACGAGCAGTTGCTGCCCCGCCAACGCCGCTCGGGGCGGCAGGCCAAGATCCAGGCCGAGCGTCTGGCTCTGCGGATCATTGAGGATTCCGGCCTGGCTTGCCCGACTCCCCCTCGACATGACGCTGCAGAGGCCATCCTGCTGGGCGTCTGGGCTCTGCGCCAGACCGGCTGGCACAGAGCAGACTGAGCGTTCAGGACGCCGCAACCCGGGTGGAATCGAAACGTTCGGGCCTTCAGCGCGGGTCTTGGCCCGGATCGTCGGTCATCAGGCGACCCACGGTCCGGGCTGTGGACGGTGCCGCCTCCAGGGACAGGCTCTGACTGCAGAGCACCAGGGGCCGGCCTGGCTGACCGGACAGCGGGCGGACGGCGTGGGTGAGCGGCCCGGGCCTGGGAGGGCGCCTTCGTATCTGCCGGCCATCGAACATATATTCGCCGACGCTGAGGATCAGCACCCGCCAGCGCAAGAGACGCGACAGGAACCCTGGCTTCGTGATAGAATGTGCTATAGTTCCGCCTCTGGCCAGGCGGAACCTTCGTTTCCCCCCACGCCGCCGCGGGCGGCAGAACCTGGCGAGGTGAGAGTTTCCATGGCGCAGACCCAGACCCAGATCGATCTCGAGCGGCTGGCCGACGAGATGAACGTCATCCTGACCGATATCTTCGGTCGCTACGTGGCCCAAGGCAGCCCGACCAAGCTGGGCGGCCTCCGGTTCCTGGATGTCCAGTCTTCAAAGACCTTTGCGTTCGAGAAGACCGAGGTTTCGGAAGACCGGACAGGCAATCTCCTGGTCCTGTCCGCGCCCTATCGGGGCACCGAGGACGGGATCCGCCAGACGCTGGCCAAGGGCCCCCACGGCTCGGAGATCTGCAGGGTGACGGTGCGCGGCTCGGCCGACTTCGGCAAGGCGGACAAGCGCTTCGTCGAGGTGGCCTACCAGTTGCCCACCGCCTCCTGGTTGACCGACGAAGCCATCCTGGCCTTTGCCAAGAAGCACAGGCTGGTCAACTCCCGCGACGCCCTGACCGGTATCCTCAAGGAGAAGGTCCTGCCGATCGCCTCGGAGATCATGGAGTTCCTGATCACCGAGATCCGCGCCAACACGGAGAACTAGAACCCAGGCCGGCTGACCGCCCCGGAGCCCTGGTTCGCCCGGGCTCCGGGCGAAGGAGCCTCCAGGCCGGCGGTCGAAGTCGCCCGGGAATGGGGCCCTCGTGCCTCAAGACAGGCGGTGGGTCCTTGACGTCTTGAACGTGCGTTTCTGGGGAACCCGAGGCAGCATCCCGGTTCCGGGCTCTCAGACGCTGGAGTTCGGTGGGAACACTCCTTGCGTCTGCCTGAGGACGGAAGCGCACGAGACGTTCATCCTCGATTGCGGCTCGGGCCTTCGCGAGCTGGGCCGCTGGCTCATGTCCCAGGGGACTCCCGTCCAGGCTTCGATCTTCGTCTCCCACATCCACTGGGACCATATCCAGGGGTTCCCGTTCTTCAGCCCGGCCTTCGTCCCCGGCAACTCCCTGCGCCTCTTCGGTTCGGCCGACTCCGAGCAGCGCCTGGAAGCCGTGCTGGCCGGCCAGATGGAGTTCGAATACTTCCCGATCACTCTGAAGGACATGCGGGCCAACGTGTCCTTCGAAGAGCTGGGCTGCCAAGGCTGCCGGGTCGGTCGGGTCCAGGTCCGCACCCTGGCCTTGAACCACACCCTCCCCTGCCTGGGCTTCCGCTTCGAAGCCGAGGGGCGTTCGGTGGTCTACCTCAGCGATGTCGAACCCTGCGAATCGCCCCCCGAGGACGGCCTGTACCTGCTGGATCACCCCAGGGACCAGGAACTGGTGGAATTCGCCCAGGGCGCCGATCTGCTGATCCAGGACGCCCAGTACACGATGGAGGAATATCGCCGGGCCCGGGGCTTCGGGCACAGCCCCCTGGAATTTGCCGTCCAGGTCGCCTGCCAGGCCCGGGCCTCCCGGCTGGCGCTCTTCCACCACGATCCCACCCGCTCGGACGCCCAGGTCCATCAGATGGTCCTCCAGGCCCAGGGGCTGGCCCGCGCCCTGGGTTCCCCGCTCCAGGTCTGGGGGGCAGCCGAAGGACCCGGTTTCGAGCTATGAGCCGGAAACCGCGCCCGAGAATCCTGGTCGTGGAACCCGACCCGGGCTTCAGGAAGGAACTGGCCGAAGCCTGCCGCGACGAACCCTACGATCTGCTGCTCAGCGCGGATCCCGAGCAGGCCCGAGGCCTTTTGGATCACTCCCCCCCGGACCTGGTCGTGGTCGACTCCGCGCTCGGCCCTGCCGTCCTGGCGGCCCTCGAGGCCACCCCGAGGGGGAGACGCACGCCTCTGCTGATGACGCTGGCCGCCCCGGATCCAGAGGAGGACGCGGTCCTGAAGGCCTTCGAGGAGGGCGCGGACGATCTGCTGTGCCGCCCCTTCGGCGTGGCCTGGCTCAGGACCCGATTCCGGGTCTGGCTTTCCCGAAGCCTGCGCTTCGAGAGGCCTACGAGGCCGTCCTGAGTCCCGCGCCCCGCGTCCTTCCCGGGCGATGGTCCGCCAGCAGGACCGCCAGCCGTCGACGGGCCCGATTCAGACGGGACCGGACGGTCCCGACGGGGATGCCCATGGTCTGCGCGATCTCCTGGTAGGAGAAGCCCTCCAGGTCGAAGAGCAGGACCGGGGTCCGAAACCCTGGGGGAAGCGAACCCAGGGCCTTCTTGACCGCCGGGTCGGGATTGGACGCAAAGAAGGCGTGCTCCGGATCGCCTTCCAGATCGGGGCTGGCCTGCAGCAGACGAGCCGCCCGCAGATGAGGCTCTCGGGCCTCCTCCAGGGAGATCGACTGGGGTCGGCGCTGGCGGAGCTGCCAGCGGTTGATGTGCAGGTTGTGCATGATCCGGAAGAGCCAGGCCCGGCAGTTGGTGCCCTGACGATAATGATGGAAGAACCGCAGGGCTCGGGCGAAGCACTCCTGGAGCAGATCCTCGGCATCGGCTCCAGGCCCGGCCAGCCGACGCGCGAAGCGGGTCAACGCGGGCAGATGGGCCAGGGCCTCGCGCTCGAAGGCCTCGCGGCCGGAGGTCAGGTCCGGAGCCTTCGGAGGGATCGAGCCCTCCTCCGAGAACTGCACGATGGGAATGGATGGGGCCCGGTGGCCTCCGCGGTCTTCAAAACCGTTGGGGCGTTCAAGCGCCCGGAGGGTTCGACTCCCTCCCCTTCCCGCCAGAACCCCGTCCACCCCCGGGTGGCGTTCCTCCAGACCACAGGGTCGAAGGGACGGAGGGGCCAGCCGATCCGGGCAGACTCGCAGACAGCAACTCAAAAGAGCATCTCCTCCAGGCGGTATCCCTTCCATTATCCCCGGACCCGCCCGCCCGAAACAACGAGCCTCCGCCCCGGGAACTAGAACTGCATGAGGGTCTGCAGGTGCCCGGCATAGAAGCGGATCACCATGAACCCGATCAGGGTCCCGACCCCCAGCATGATCAGGACCGGCAACAAGGTCATGACCTTCTGGGCAGTGTGCTCCACCTCGCCGTGCATCCAGGCCGCCGTCCGGGCCAGCAGCTCCGGAAGCCGGCCGGACTCCTCTCCGGTCTGCAGCATCTGCAAGGCCATGTTCGGAAGAGCCCGGGTCCGGGCCAGGGCCTGGGAAAGGCTCAGTCCGGAATCCACCCACCCGGCCGCGGGCTGGACCCGCGCCGCGAAGAGTCCATTCCCCGACGAGCGCGCCGCCAGGGTCAGGCAACGAGGAGCCGGCAGGCCGGCCTCATACAACTGGCCCAGACAATCCAGGAAGCGGGCCGCCGCCAGGGCCCTCAGGGTGGTCCCCAGGAAGGGGACCTTGTCCAGGACCCACTCCACCCAGGGGCGCAAGCCCAGGCGCCAGGCGGCGAAGGCCAGGCAGGCCAGCGCGTACAGAGGGATCAGGACCCCCAAGGTGGCGACCAGGTAGGGAGCCGGCCCCTGCACCACCAGCAAGGGCAGCGTGGGAACGAAGATCGCCACGTGCAGCACGATCAAGGGATACCAGAGCTTGGAGAAGACCGTCTGCAGAAGGGCATACTGGCTCTCCAGGGCGTGGGCCAGATCCTTCAGGCGGAGATCCAGGCTGCCACCGGCCTCGCCCGCCGCCACCAGGGCCCTCTCGAACTCGCCGAAGTGATGGGGATGACGTGCCATGGCGACCGAGAGCAGATTCCCCTCATCCAGGAAGCAGGTCAAGGGGGCGACCAGTCGCGGGGCGGCATGCCCGGCCGCCAGGGCCGTGGCCCTGGAAATCGGCACCCCGGCCTCCACCAGCGTGGCCAGTTCGCGGAAGAAGAAGGCCTTCTTCCTCAGACCCATGCCGAAGAGGCGTTCTGCGACAGAGGCGGGGACCACGGCGGGGGACGGCGCAGCGGAGTCCATGTCGGAGACTTCCCCCGCCAGGGCGCCTCCCCTCCGAGTCTCGGACAAAAAAGCGCGAAGGCGCCCCGGGTTTCCCCAGGAGCGCCCTCGCTTCGGTCTGGGCGAGGTCGAGGACTACTTGCCGACCACCACGATGCGCCCGGTCTGGGGGGCCTGGAGGACCGGCTGGTCATCCAGGTAGTCGATGAAGACGTCGCGGGCGAAGTCGAAACGGTCCTGCAGGGT
>JALHDH010000030.1 GCA_022839105.1 bacterium | reverse complement strand
TGGCGCAGGCCGAGCGGCAGGCCCGAGGCCAGGGCCCCCTGGCCCAGCGAGACGCTGGAGAAGGTGGTCAGCCCCAGCTCGGAGGCGGCCTTCCAGAGCGGCACCCGGTGCCCGTCCAGCTCCTGGGTCGAGGCCGCCAGGGCCTCGGGCATTCCCAGCGAGAAGGGCGCCTGCACGGCGCGGAAGCGATGCCCCTCTCCCCCCACCTCGCGGGCCAGGGCCGCCACGCGCTGCAGGGAGAGGTGCTCGGGGTTCTCGGGCAGGACGCGCAGGGCGTTCCAGGTAGCCAGGCCATAGCAACCGATCCAGCCGTCGGCGGCCATGCTCTCGAGCTCCTCCAGGCACGCCCGCAGGCGGCCCCAGAAGTCCTCGGGCGAGCGTCCCCGGATCTGGACGTCGGGGTTGTGCAGGTAGAAGAGGTCCAGGGTCTCCAGCCCCAGGTTCCTCCGACTGCACGAAGCCTGGTGGCGCAGGAACCGAGGGGTCATGGCGTGGCCGCCGGTCAGGTCCTCGAAACTCAGCACTCCGGGGGCCAGAAGCTCGGTGTGCAGATAGCGGTTGGGATCCTGCATGGTCTCGGGGTCCAGGGGGATGAAGCCGGCCTTGGTGCAGACCACCAAGGCCTCCCGGTCCAGACCCCCGGCCAGGGCCCCGCGCAAGGCTGAACCCAGCGCCCGCTCGGAGCGCTGGAAGCGGTAGTTGATGGCGCAGTCCAGGACGTTGCAGCCCAGGCGCAGGGCTTCGAGGGTGGCCTCCTCGTACAGCCGGTCCGTGGCCTCGTCGGGGGGGCCCAGGTAGGTCCCCATGCCGATCGAGGAGAGGCTGAGCCCCCCCAGACCGGGCCGGGCGCGCCGCCCTGCCAGATGCGCCGAGGTCCCCTGGGGGGTGGCCCTTCCGGGAGCGAGATCCATGCGATGCCTCCGATCGGTCAGGTCCCAGGAGCCGCCTGGATGCCGACGCCCCAGGCCAGGGCCAGGCCCCTAGATCGCCTCTTCGGGGAAGTTCTCCAGCAGATCCTTGATCCGGGCCATGAAGCGGTCGGCGTCCGAGCCGTCGATCACCCGGTGGTCGAAGGAGAGGGCCAGGCAGGCCATCGAGCGCACGCCCAGGGTCTCTTCCTCCTCATCCAGGACCACGACGCGCTTGCGGATGGCGCCCACGCACAGGATGCCGACCTGGGGCTGGTTGAGGATCGGTGTGCCGAAGAGCGAGCCGAAGACGCCGGGGTTGGTGATCGTGAAGGTGCCCTGCTGGAGGTCCTCCGGGCTGAGCTTCTTGGCGCGGGCCCGGCTGGAGAGATCAGCCACGGCCCGGGCCAGCCCGGACAGCGACAGGTCCTCGGCCCGCTTCACCACGGGCACCACCAGCCCCCAGTCCAGGGCCACGGCCACGCCCAGGTTCACGTTCGGGTGATGGCGCAGGGCCTCCCCCTCGACCGAGGCGTTCAGCTTGGGGTGTTCCTGCAGGGCCTGGGTCACGGCCTTCAGGATGAAGGGCATGAAGGTCAGCGAGAGACCCCGGCGGACGTATTCCTCCTTGTGGCGGCGGCGCAGCCTGGCGACCCGGGTGAAGTCGACTTCGAAGACGGTGGTCACGTGGACCGAGGTGTCCCGCGAAGCCACCATGTGCCGGGCGATCGAGCGGCGCATGGGGCTGAAGGGTTCCAGGAGGCCTTCGGAGACCTCAGAGGTGGCGCCCGGCTCCTTCGCGGGCGGGGCCTCGGCAGGGGCGGAGTCCCGCGCCTCCAGCCAGGCCAGGAAGTCCTTCTTGGTCACCCTTCCTGAGAGGCCCGAGCCCTGCATCCGGGTCAGGTCCACCCCGTGCTCGGCCGCCATGCGGCGGACCAGGGGGGAGGAACGCGTGCGGCGCAACTCTTCGACGCCCGCTTCGCCGGAGGAGGAGTCCCGGGGAGGCGAGGCCGGCGCGGAAGAGGCGGCCTGGGCCGCGGGTGCCGACGGGGTGGCCGGGACGACGGAGGCGGCTGGGGCCTGGGCCGCAACCGGTGCGGCGGCCTCCTGGCCGCTTCCCAGGCGGGCCACCACCGTCTCGATCGGGACGGTCTGACCCTCGGGCACCAGGATCTCCAGGAGGACCCCCGAGGCCGGCGAGGGGATCTCGGCATCGACCTTGTCGGTGGCGATCTCGAAGAGGATCTCGTCCTTCTCGATCCGCTCTCCGACCTTCCGGGTCCAGCGGACCAGCGTTCCCTCGGTGATGCTCTCCCCCATCTGGGGCATGATCACGTTCGTCGGCATGCTTCCTCCTGAACAGAAAGACTGGTCAGTCCCGCTTCTTCCTGGGGGGCGGGGGGATGAAGTGGATGGGGGTTCCGGCGGCCTGGTGGGCCGCCTCCATGAGCGCCTCGGAGAGCGTCGGGTGGGGGTGGACCGAATGCAGGAACTCGCCCAGGGTGGCCTCGCAGGTCAGCGCCAGCACGGCCTCCGAGACCAGATCGGTGGCGTGGGGGCCCACCAGATGGACTCCCAACACCTCGCCGAAGCGGGCCTCCGCGACGACCTTGACGAGGCCCTCGGTCTGCCCCATGATGGCCGCCTTGCCCAAGGCGGCGAACGGGAAGCGGCCCACCTTCACCTCGTGGCCGGCAGCCACCGCGGCCGCCTCGCTCAGGCCCACGCTGGCCACCTCGGGGTGGCAGTAGGTGGCGGACGGGATGAAGCGGTAGTCCACCGGGTGAGGTTCCAGCCCGGCCAGGTGCTCGACGGCCAGGATCCCCTCGGCCGAGGCCACATGGGCCAGTTGGGGACTGGGGACGAGGTCTCCGATGGCGTAGATCCCGGGCACCCGGGTCCGCATGAAGTGGTCCACGGGAACCCGACTCCGCTCCAGCTCCAGGCCCACCGACTCCAGGCCCAGCCCCTCGGTGTTGGCACGGCGGCCGACGGCCACCAGCAGGATCTCGGCCTGCAGGCCCTCGGGAAGTCCCCGGCCCTGGAGGCGCACCGAGTCGGCGCCCACCTCGACCTGCTCGATGGCGCACCCGGTGTGGAAGGTGACGCCCCGCTTGCGGAAGATCCTCTCGACCTCGGCCGAGATCTCCTCGTCCTCCAACGGCAGGACCCGAGGAAGCATCTCGACCACCGTCACCTGGGATCCGAAGAGCGAGTAGATCGAGGCGAACTCCATCCCCACGGCCCCGGCTCCAACCACCACCAGACGGGCCGGGATCTCGGGGTACTCCAGCATGTGGTCGGAGGTCAGGACCCGGACGCCGTCCACCGGGAAGACCGGGGGAACCGCCACGGTCGAGCCGGTGGCCAGGATCACGTGGCGGGCCTGGTGGACCTGACCCTCGACGCGAACCCTGCCAGGCCCGTCCAGGCTGGCCTGACCGGTCAGGACGGTGACCCGGTTCTTCTTCAGGAGGCCCTCGATGCCCATCGCCAGGCGCCGGACGAGGGTCTTCTTGCGCTGGTGGGCCCGGCCCATGTCCAAGGCGGGGGGGCCCGACAGCATCACCCCGAACTCCTCGGCCTGACGGGCCTGGTCCAGGCGGCTGGCGGTCTCCAGGAGGGCCTTGGTGGGGATGCACCCCCGGTGCAGGCAGGTGCCGCCCAGTTGGGGATCCTTTTCGACCAACAAGACCGAAAGGCCCAGTTGGGCCGCCCGGATCGCGGCGACGTAGCCGCCGGGGCCGCCTCCCAGGATGGCGACATCGAAAATCGTCTCGGGCATCGTCTCTCCTCCTGAACGTGGCCGGCCCCTTCGGCGGGTGGCGCCGGGAAATCCTTCCGCCGCGGGGCCTCGCGGCCCCCGGGCCGGGTTGGAATCGCAGCCGCCTCAGTCCGGGGGCGCGTCGGGGTTGCGCGGGGGGCGGACCACCGGGGCGCCGCACTCCGGACAGCGCAAGACCCCCAGGTTCTCGGGGCAGTCCTCCGACCAGTGGGGCAGCGCCGAGACGCCCTCCAGCCAGTGGGGACAGTCGGGATGGGTGCAGAAGACCGCGAAGGGGTTCCCCGCCAGGTCGTGCTTGCGGGTGAGGTATTCCCCGGTGGGAATCCCCGAACCGCGGCGCTCGTAGGTGCGCAGAACCATCTGCGGACGCGGCGAACGGCTCAAGGCCTGCCTCCCACGGCGGCCTCTACGGCCTCGGGCTCGTCGGGAAGTCCCGGAGTCAGAAGCTCATGACCGGAATCGGTCACCAGGTAGTCCCGCTCGATCCGGATCCCGCGCACCTCGCGGAACCTCTCGACCTGGTCCCAGTCGACGCAGTCGGCATAGGCCTGGCGGCGTCCGGGATCCTCCAGCAGTTCGGGAATCCAGTAGAAACCGGGCTCGATGGTGACCGCGAAGCCCTCCTCCAGGTCCCGATCCAGGCGCAACCAGCGCAGGCCGAAGCGGGTGCTCCGGGTCCGCCCCGGGGCATACCCGGCCAGATCGCCCAGGTCCTCCATGTCATGCACGTCCAGGCCCATCAGATGCCCGATCCCGTGGGGGAAGAACAGGGCGTGGGCGTCGCGCTCGACCAGCTCCTCGGGGTCTCCCTTCAGCAGCCCCAGGGCCACCAGCCCCTCGGCCGTGGCCCGGCAGGCCTCCAGGTGGACCTCGCGGTAGCGGATTCCGGGCAGGACCCTGGCCGCCGCGCGGCGGTGGGCCTCCAGGACGACCGAATACACGTCCCGCTGGCGCGGGGTATAGGTCCCCGAGACCGGCCAGGTGTTGGTCACGTCTCCGGCCCAGCCCGTCGCGGCCTCCGCACCGAAGTCGGCCAGGAGGAGGTCCCCCTCGCGCAGGGGGCCGCCCACGTGCGGCTGGTGCAGGCGCTCGCCGGAGACCGTGATGATGGGCTGGAACGAGGTGCCGAAGCCCTGGCGCAGGCAGGCCGACATCATCGCCGCCAGGACATCGCCTTCATCGCCTCCGACCCGGGTGGCGGCCATGCCCTCCAGGTGGGCCTGGACGGTCACCGCGCAGACCCGGCGCAATTCCTCCCGGGCCGCCGGGTCGTGGCGCAGGCGCAACTCGATCACCGCCCGGGCCAGGAGCTCGTCCGGCGAGTCGTCCTGGAGATCGACCCGGCGTCCCAGCAGACGGAGCTGCTCGGCCGTGCTGGCGGGGTCCTGGGAGGGCAGGGTCGCCAGGCGCGCGCGCCCGAGACGGTCCAGGAAGGCCTCCAGTTCCGTCCGGGGGCGGATTCGCGCCTGAAGCGCGCGTTCCAGCTCGGCCCGGTCCGGGCCGGGCCCAGACCACACCGCCTCGTCGCGGGTGACCGGGTCCATGAAGAGATGGGCCTCGCCCCCATCCAGGACGACCACGGCGCCGGGCGGCAGGACTCCGCAGAAGTACAGGAAGTGGCTGTCGGGCCGGAAGGGATAGGGGTTGCCGGGATAGTTCCGGGGTCGCTCGGTCCCGTTGAAGAGAAGGACGGGGTTCCCGGGGAATCGCTTCGCCAGGAGGGCGCGCCGCTGGACCAGTGGATGCATGGGTTTCTCCTGAAGGCTCGGAGGTGGTCGGGCATGGTTCGCTTCCAGGACAAGCATGTCCCCCCACGACCTGTTCACCGCGCCGTAACACCCCCGGACCGCCCGCCCCCCTATGGTAGACTGGAGTTTTTCCACCCCCAGGAGCGAGATGTCTTGAGCCAACCCAGCGATCCCTCCCCCACCCGAACGCCCCCCGAAGAGCCGAACCAGGCGGCCCCCCTCCCCGACGATCCCGAGCACAAGTGGCTCCGGGAGGTCTACCAGGGAGACCGGGTACCCCAGTTGACCTTCCGGGCCATCCTGATGGGCTCGCTGATCGGAGGGCTGATGTCGCTCTCCAACCTGTACGTCGGCCTGAAGACCGGTTGGGCCCTGGGGGTGGCCATCACCGCCTGCATCCTGTCCTACGCGATCTGGACCAGCCTGCACACCCTGTTCCCCAGGCTCTTCCCGACCCAGATGTCGATCCTCGAGAACAACTGCATGCAGTCCACCGCCTCTTCGGCCGGCTACTCGACCGGGGGCACGATGGTCTCGGCGGTCTCGGCCTACCTGATCATCACCGGGGGGCATATCGGCTGGGAGATCCTGACTCTTTGGACCTTCTTCCTGGCCGCCCTGGGCGTCTTCATGGCCATCCCCATGAAGCGGCAGATGATCAACATCGAGCAGTTGAAGTTCCCCAGCGGCATCGCCGCGGCCGAGACCCTGCGCAGCCTGCACTCCCACGGGGGCGAGGCGATGAGCAAGGCCCGCTCGCTGGGCCTGGCCGGACTGGCCGGAGGAGTCATCGCGCTGGTCCGCGATGCCCTGGCCTGGATCCCCGCCCACCTGAGCCTGCCCGGAATGCTGGCGGGCCGTCCCCTGGGGATGTGGACCATCAACTTCGATCTGAGCGGGGTCATGGTCGCAGCCGGCGCGCTGGTGGGCTGGCGGGTCACCTGGTCGATGGTGCTGGGCGGCCTGGTCTGCTACGGAGTCCTGGCCCCCTGGATGACCTCCCTGGGCGCGATCGATGCCAGGATGCTTTCGGAGAGCCCGTATCGGGCCATCGTCGGGTGGAGCACCTGGACGGGGGCCTCGATCATGGTGGCCTCTGGCCTGACCATGTTCGCCATGGAGTGGCGTACGATGCTGCGCGCCTTCAGCGGCCTGACGGCGATCTTCGGCAAGCGGAGCGCGGTGGAGGACCCCCTGGAAGCCATCGAGGTTCCGGCCTGGTGGTTCCTGGCCGGAGCCGGCGTCTCGGGCCTGGGCTGCATCCTGGTCCTGCACTTCGCCTTCCAGACCAGTTGGTGGATGGGCGTGGTCGCCGTCCTGGCCACCTTCTTCCTGGCCCTGGTGGCCTGCCGGGCCACGGGGGAATCGGATATCACCCCCGTGGGCGCCATGGGCAAGATCACCCAGTTGGCCTTCGGATTCCTGGCCCCCTCGAACATGGTCACCAACCTGATGACGGCCAGCGTCACCGCCGGGGCGGCCGGTTCCTCCGCCGACCTCCTGATCGACCTCAAGAGCGGCTATCTTCTGGGCGCCAACCCTCGCCGACAATTCCTGGCCCAGTTCGCGGGCATCTTCGCGGGCACCCTGGTGGTGGTGCCGGCCTTCTACCTGCTGGTTCCCAACGCCGCCATCCTGGGCAGCGACACCTGGCCGGCCCCCTCCGCCCAGGTCTGGGCCAAGGTGGCCGAGCTCCTGGCCAACGGCCTGAGCGCCCTGCATCCCACCGCCCAGGCCGGGATGGCCCTGGGCTGCCTGGTGGGCATCGCCCTGCCCCTGCTGGAGAAGAGCTTCCCTCGCCAGCGGCACCTGATCCCCTCGGCCACCGGGTTGGGCCTGGCCTTCGTGATCCCCTTCTACAACTCGCTCTCGATGTTCCTGGGGGCGGCCATCGCCACCCTCCTGCAGATCAAGAGGAAGGCCCTGGCCGAACGCTTCGTGGTGCCGGTCTGCTCCGGCGTGATCGCCGGCGAATCCCTGGTCGGCGTGGGCATCGCGCTGGCCATGGCCATCCCCGGGATCCTGAATTCCCTGGGAATCCTGTAGAGGAGGGTTCCGTCATGAACCGCGACCCGAAGAATTCCCCGGTCGTCCTCCTGACCGGCGCCTCCCGAGGGATCGGCGCCGGAGCCGCCCGGGCGCTGGCTGCCCGAGGAGCCCGCCTGGCCCTGCTGGCCCGCTCCGAAGAGGCCCTGAGGGCCCTGGCCGGGGAGTTGCCCACCGAGATCTTTCTCGGCGCCCTGGACGTGAGCGATCAGGAGGCGACCTCCCGCTTCGTCCAGCAGACCCTGGAGCGCTTCGGCCGCCTGGACGCCCTGGTCAACAACGCCGCCATCCTGGGCCCGACGGGCCCCACCTCCGAGACGGATCTCAACGGATGGCGCCGGGCCGTGGAGGTGAACCTGCTGGCTCCGCTGGCCCTGACCCGCAGCGCCCTCGGCGCGCTTCGGGAGAGCCGGGGGCGGGTGATCCAGGTCAGCACCGGGGCGGCCGTCCAGCCCCTGCCCCACTTCGGAGCCTACTGCGCCACCAAGGCCGCCCTGACCCATCTGGCCCGGGTCCTGGCCCTGGAAGAGCCCTCGGTCACGACGCTGTGCTTCTCGCCGGGCGTGGTGGACACCGGCATGCAGGAAGCGATCCGCCGGGAGGCGGCCCCCCGGATGCCCGAACCCTGGAGAAGCTACTTCCTGGCTCTTCCCCGCCAGGGGGCCCTGCAGAGCCCCCAGAGCGCCGGGCTGACCCTGGCCTGGCTGGCCTTGGAGGCCCCGTTGGAGTGGAGCGGCCAGATGGTGGACGGGGCCGACGAGAAGCTCCGCAGGCAGGCCGAGGCCTGGGCCCGGGGCTGAACCGGCCGGCCTGAAGGATTCCCCGAACCGGCTTGAAGGCGATCCCGCCCCGACTCGCAGGCTTCCTGCTCGAGATCCGGCTTCAGGCGTTGGCCAGGGCCGCGAGCACGTTGGCCGCGATGATGAATCCGTTGCCCAGGAGCCCCCCGATGACGGCCACCCACAGCCAGATCTTCGCCAGGTTGGCGTTCCGCAAGGCCTCGTCGTACAGCCCGGCTCCCGCCTTGGTGTTGGCCTGGATGGCGAAGACCAGGCTGACCACGCCGAAGGGCAGACAACAGCAGAGCATCGAGAAGACGGCCGGGATCAGGTAGTTCGGAACCGGCTGACCGGCACCGTGGACCTGGGCAGCCGGGGGGGCTGGAGGCTGCGGGGAGCGCTCGGGTCCTCCCAGCGAAGGAGGCCACCCGGTGCCGCTGGAATCGACGCTTCCCGCCCGTGGCGGAGCGGCCGGGACGACTCCGGGTGCGCTCCAACTGGAGGGTGAAGCTTGCGGGGAAGCTCCCCAGGCCGCGGCGGGGGGCTGAGGCGAAGGTTGCCAGGCCGAGGGCGGAGCCTCCGGGGAGGCTCCCCAGGAAGCAGCAGGCGCCTGGGGGGCCGGGTCCCAGGCCGAGGGCGCAGCTTCTGAAGGCGCATCCCAGGAAGCAGCAGGGGCTTCAGGCGTGGGGGCATCCCAGGAACTGGAGGGCATCTCCAGCGAAGCCGGCCACCCCGGGGCCTCCCCCACGGTGGACGGGGGCGGCTCGGCCCCTCCAGGCGCCGCGGCGGTCAGGTCCTGGACCGACCCTCCGCAAGAATGGCAGAAGGTTGCGTCCTCGGCAACCTGGGCTCCGCAGTGGATGCAAAAGGCCATCGCTCGATCTCCCTCTCCCGACCGGGTGCGCCGGTCTGCCTGTCAGGCCGGGTCTCCCCCGAAGGCCCCCGGCCTGTCGGACTGAGCGCCCTCCGCCCCCCCTCATGGCTTCGCGGTCCGACCTGGGGACCCTTTCCAGCGGGCCAGGGCCCCATCGGCCTGGGTCCGGGAGCCCCCCGAGGTTCGCTCGGGGGGCCGTGACCCGGGTTCATGTGGGCGGGGGCACCGGGAGGCTCAGAGGTTCTTCTTGCGCCAGGCTTCGAACCCGAAGTCGTCCAGGGTCTTGAGCTGGGTCCCCGAGGGCATGGCCGGGCCATAGTACCAACTGCCGTACATCGGGTTGGGAAGCATGAACCAACTGGTCCCCCAACGCTTGGAGTTCCGCACGACCTCTTCCTCGCGCACCTTGCGGGTGGCCTCTCCGGGAGCGGTGGTGTCGGGGACATCGACCGGGAAATCGTACAGGTTGTCGCCGAACCAGGCGACCACGTGGAAGCGGGACATCGAGTCCAGCCGACGGCGCTCCTTGTCGCTGGAGTTGGCGGCCATCCGCCGGGCCTCCGGTCCCTTCGGGTCCAGACCCATGCTCTTGAGAAGGGCCTCACGCGCCTTGGGCTCGTTGGCCTCATCCTGCATGTACAGGCGTTCGGAGAGGTCCGGTCCGTCCAGTCCCAGCCCGCGCAACAGCGCCAGGGTGTCGGCGCGACCCGACTCGTCGCGGTTGGTGTTGAAGACCGGCGAGATGCCCATGGCCTGGGCCTGGCGGATCATCTCCAGGGCTCCCGGAAGAGCCTTCCACGAGGAAGGCGTCTCGGCCTGGAACCTCATCCAATACCCCCAGTTCTTGGGGTTGAAGACCTGCTTGTTCTGGATGGCCCAGGCCTCGAAGCCGCTATTGTCCAGGACCGTCTCGTCCAGATCCATGACCAGGGCCAAAGGCCGGCGATCCCAGAAGACCCGGCCATCCGGATGGCGCACCAGGGTCTCGAGCCAGAGCCGCCCATCCCGGAAGCGGTACTCGCCTCCCTGGACATGCGAGCGCAGGGCCTCGGTCGCACCATGGAAGACCTGCAGGCACAAGGCCTTGTACTCAGCGGAAGTCTGCTGCCAGAGCACCGCCAGCAGATCCGGGGGGAGTTGGGCGGGGGCCTCGGCACGGACCGGCTGGGTCAAGAGCGCGAGGGCCAGCAACAGGGCTTGGAGCGACATGCGCAGAGCTTTCATCAAGAGACCTCCAACCAGATGGACTCGACGGAACTGCCTTCGCAGGGAGGACTGGGGTTCCTCCGTTCAGACCCCTGGAGCTCCCGGCATCTCAGACCAGGCGCATCTTGATGGCGGCCACGGCGGCCTGGGTCCGATCGTTCACGCCCAGCTTCCGGAAGATGTTGTTGATGTGGTTTCCCACGGTGTACTTGCTGATGCAGAGCCGGTCGGCGATCTCCTTGTTGGAGAGGCCATCCACCACCTTGCGCAGGATCTCGGTCTCGCGCGGGGACAGGAGGGGGCTCGGAGCCGCGGCCGGCTCGGCCGGGCGGTGTGCAGGCCTGGGGCCCGAGAACTCGGCCAGGAGGCGGCGCGCCAGGAACGGCTCGAGGATCCCGCCTTCCCGATCGATCTGGTCGATGGCCTCCAGGAGATTCTGCGAGGCGATATCCTTGAGCAGGTAGCCGCAAGCCCCCGCCCGGACCGCCTCGAAGATCGACTCGAGATCATCGGACATGGTCAGGATCACCACCCGCAGATCCGGAGCCTTCTCCTTGAGGAGCCGGCAGGCTTCTACGCCTCCGATTCCGGGCAGGTTGAGATCCAGCAGGACCAGGTCGGGCCGGGCCGACTCGAGCCGGGAAAGCGCCTCCTCTCCCGTGGCGGCCTCAGCCACCACCTGCAGGTTGGACCGGCCTTTCAGGAGCAGGGCCAGGCCCTCCCGAAAAAGCGCGTGATCATCCACCAGCATGATGCGGACCGGTTGGGTCACTCCAATCCCTCCTGTTGCGGTTCCTGAGGCACGGTGAAGCGGACGCGGGTCCCCTGTCCGGGGGCCGTCTGGATCGCCAGCTCGCTTCCCAGAACCCGGGCTCGATCCTTCATGTCTCGCAGGCCGAAGCTCTTGCGCAGGGGGTCGGCCCCCACGGCTTCGGCGTCGAATCCGACCCCGTCGTCCCGAATCTCGACCCCCAGATGGTTGTTCCCTGCCTCCAGCCGGACCACGACCTCCCCGGCCTGGGAGTGTTTCAAGGCGTTGGTGACCGCCTCCTGGACCACCCGGAACAGCAGGACCTCCCTTTCGGGATCGAGCTGGACCCGGCCGTCCACCTCGAGCCGGGCCTGGAAACCCGAACGCCCTTCGAGGTCCTGCAGATAGACGCGCAGGGCCTCGACCAGGGGCAAGGTCTCGAGCACCGTCGGGCGCAGCTCCCACATGGTCTGGCGCAATTCCCGGATGGCCTGCCCCAGGCCTTCCTGAACCTCCAGGACCTGCGCGGGCAGCAGAACCTCATCGCTTCCGGCCGCCATGATCTCCAGACGGATCCGGATGGCGGCCAGGGTCTGGGCCACGTTGTCGTGCAGGTGGCGGGCCAGTTGACGCCGGGTCTCCTGCACCGCCAGGCTTCGGGCCCGCGCCAGCGACAGGTCCTGGGTCCTGACCAGATCGGTCACGTCGCGGAGCAGGACCACCCACCCCAGCACCCCACCCCGCGCGTCCTGGATGGGACCCGCCACGGCGTCCAGCAGGCCGGACTCCAGGAGGATCCGACGGGATCGAGGCCGCTCGCCCGCGGGCGGCGAAGGGGCCAGCGGTTCGGCCGCGTGGCTGGCCGAGAGATCGGCGGCAAGCCTCTTGAAGCCCGAATCGGCTTGACCCGATTCGAGTTCTCCCAGGGCCACGCCCTGGAGGCTCTCGGGCGAGAGGCCCAGATGCTCGTGGAAGGCGCCGCCTGCTCCCCGGATCCGCAGGTCCCGGTCCAAGACCAGGACGGAATCCGGAAGACAGCGCAGGACGGCCTCGTGCTGGGAGACGGCCACTTCCAGGGCGTGTCGATGGGCCTCCAGACGAACCCGCCCCTGGTGGGCCATGGCGGCGACCACGCCGACCACCGCGAAACTGGCTGCGCTGACCAGGCAATGCTCGAAGAGGTGGGCGGGGCGGTCGGCTCCGGCCCGGGCCAGGACGTTTCCCAGGTAGCTGGCAAAGGCCAGAGGCACGAAGAGCAGCCCGGAGAGGCCGAGCTCCAGGCAGGCCAGGACGATGATCGCCAGGTAGAAGAAGCCCAGTTCCTGGTGCGGCCCGATCGCCCGATCCAGCCAGACCACGGCCAGCAGGCCCAGGGCCAGGAGCATGGCATAGAAGAGCCGGGCCATGCGAAAGCGCAGGCGTGGGGGAGTGGGTTCGAGCATGGACTCGAAGCCGGGGCGGGGCTTGGAGGACATGCCCTCAGGTTCGCCGTCGAGCGGAACCACCCTGGGACGGTGACGAGCAGAAGGGGGCGGATGGGCCCCGAGGCGAAGAGAGGAGGACTCCAGACCGCTCTTTGGAGGTGCCATGTCCGACTCCACGCCGACTCCCCGTCCCAACTGGTGGCGCCGCCACCGACTGGAGATCTTCCGAGGTGCCCTGCTGGGTCTCGTGGCGGGAATCGTGGTGTGCCTCTTCGGCTGGAAGCCCTGCCCCAACCCCCGCAGCGGCGACACCGAGCAGCAGGTCCTCCTCCAGCATGGCCCTCCCGACGAGGTCTTCGAGCGCCGGGGTCCCAATGCCCCCGAGGGGCTGCTCACCCTCAAGCGCCTGGTCTATCGGTGCGGATTGTTCGGAAGCACCCGGGTCGTCATCTACCTGGACTCCCGAGGCAACGTCGTGGACGTCGCCTACTCCGAGGGCTGAGCGCGTCGGGCAGGAGCAGGCTGCACACGGTGGAATTGCCCAAGCTGGCCCGTGGCTGCCATGGATGGCGGCAGAGGCCCTTCCTTTCTTCGACCAGGAGAGACCCTGAAATCAACCGACAGAAGTGGAGCCCGAATGAGCACACAGAAAGCCCCGTCCCCCCCGACCTCGAACCCCCGACTCGTGGCCTGGGTCGACGAGATCGCCCGGCTCTGCCGCCCGGAGAACATCCACTGGTGCGATGGCAGCCAGGAAGAATATGACCGGCTCTGCCAGGAGATGGTCCAGTCCGGCACCTTCATCGCCCTGAACCCCGAAAAGCGGCCGGGCAGCTTCCTCTGCCTTTCAGACCCGGACGACGTGGCCCGGGTGGAGGACCGCACCTTCGTGTGCACCCGGACCCGCGAGGACGCCGGCCCCAACAACAACTGGGTCGACCCCGACGAGATGAAGGCCACCCTGACAGGCCTCTTCGACGGATGCATGCGGGGCCGCACCATGTACGTGATCCCGTTCAGCATGGGCCCGCTGGGCTCGCGCATCGCCCAGATCGGCATCGAGATCACCGACAGCCCCTACGTGGTCACCAACATGCGGATCATGACCCGCATGGGCCAGGCCGTCCTGGACGTGCTGAGCGACAGCGAGAACTTCGTGCCCTGCCTGCACTCGGTGGGCGCCCCCCTGGGGCCCGACCAGACCGACGTTCCCTGGCCTTGCAACAAGGACAACAAGTACATCGTCCACTTCCCCGAGGAGCGTTCCATCTGGTCCTTCGGCAGCGGCTACGGCGGCAACGCCCTGCTGGGCAAGAAGTGCCTGGCCTTGCGAATCGCCTCGCACATGGCCCGCCAGGAAGGCTGGATGGCCGAACACATGCTGATCCTCGGCGTGGAAGCCCCGGACGGCGAGAAGACCTACGTGGCCGCCGCCTTCCCCAGCGCCTGCGGCAAGACGAACTTCGCCATGATGATCCCTCCCGAGGGATTCGAGGGCTGGAAGATCTGGACCGTCGGGGACGACATCGCCTGGATCAAGCCCGGCGAGGATCAGCGCTTCTACGCGATCAACCCGGAAGCCGGCTTCTTCGGGGTGGCCCCGGGGACCTCGGACAGCTCCAACCCCAACGCCATGGCCTCCATCCGCCAGAACAGCATCTTCACCAACGTGGCCCTGACCCCCGATGGCGACGTGTGGTGGGAGGGCATGACCGAAGAGGAGCCCGAGCGGCTGATCGACTGGCGCGGCCAGGATTGGACGCCGGGATGCGGTCGTCCGGCGGCCCACCCCAATGCCCGTTTCACCGCCCCCATCGCCCAGTGCCCGACCATCGACGCCGAATGGGACAACCCGCAAGGGGTTCCGATCCAGGCCTTCATCTTCGGAGGCCGGATCAGCCAGGACATGCCCCTGGTCTTCCAGGCCTTCAACTGGACCCACGGGGTCTACCTGGCGGCCACCATGGGCTCGGAGAAGACCGCCGCGGCGGCCGGCAAGGTCGGTGGGGTCCGGCGCGATCCCATGGCCATGCTGCCGTTCTGCGGCTATCACATGGGCGACTACTTCGACCACTGGCTGGACATGGGCCGGGTCCACCCCGAGCCTCCCAGGATCTTCCGGGTGAACTGGTTCCTGAAGAAGGACGGGAAGTTCCTCTGGCCCGGATTCGGCGAGAACATGCGGATCCTGAAGTGGGTCCTGGATCGGGTCCACGGCCGCGCTCACGCCGTCGAGAGCCCCATCGGGTGGATGCCTTGTCGCCGGGATCTGGACTGGACGGGCCTGGACTTCAGCCAGGAGCAGTTCGACGAGCTCATGACCGTGGACCGCGAAGCCTGGAAGACCGAATCCCTGGCCCACGAAGAGATGTTCCTGCAACTCCTCGAGCGCCTGCCGCAGGAGTTCTTCCTGGAGCGGCAGATGCTGCTGACCCGGCTGGTCCGCTCGGCTCCGAAGTGGCTTCCTCCTCACCCCTGAGCGAGGCCTGAAACGGTCTGGCCACCCCCAGGTCGCGCAGGCCTGGGGGTGGCCAGACCCAGGAAGCGGATGGATGCGACCTGACCGAAAAGACCTGCTGACAGGCCTGACCCTGACCTTCCTGGCCCTTCTCTTCCTGGCCTGGCTGGGCCAGGCCACGGTGGCCATCTCGGCCCTGGACGAGGGCCTCCTGCAGGGCCTTCAAGCCTGGCGGGGCCCCAGGCTGGACCGGGCTGTGCGGCTCCTGACCGACCTGGGTGGCCCCCTGGTCCTGGTGGGCCTGGCCACCTTGACGGGATTCCTGGGCTGGCCCTCCCGCGCCCCGGCCGAGCGGCTGGGGCTGCTGGCGACCCTCCTGGCGGGAACGCTTGTCAACAGTGGCCTGAAGAGCTGGTTTGCACGCCCTCGACCGGGTCCCGAGTTCAGTCCGCTGGTCCAGGAGCCGCTGGCCAGCTTCCCTTCCGGGCACGCCATGCTCTCCTTGTGCGTGTACGGCCTGCTGGCCTGGCAGGTGGGGCGAACCCTGCCCTCTGGGGCCAGGCGGGTCTGGCTGGTCTGCCTCCTGGGGGCGCTGGTGGCCGCCATCGGGCTGAGCCGGGTCTACCTGGCCGCACACTACCCCAGCGACGTGGCTGCCGGTTTTGCCGCGGGAGTGCCGATCCTGTGGCTGGCCACCGCGCTGATCCGCAGATCCGGGGAGGCCTGAGTCCTCAGAGGCTGTGACGCCGGAAGACCAGGGTGAAGTTCCGCACGTGCTCGGGCTCCAGGCGGGCCACCTCGTCGACGGGGAGCTTCTCGAGCCACTCGCAGACCTGTCCCCGGGTGGGGTTGTAGCGCGGGTCGGGACTCAGGAACATGCCGTAGAAGAGCCTCTCTCCCATCCGCACCCGGCCGCGATCCGTCCTGAGCGCGGATTCGGTGGTCGGGAAGTCGTCGGGCAGGGTCACCACCAGGAAGCCCCCGGGCTTCAGGGCCGCCACGGCCCGCTGCAGGGCCTGCTCGGGGGACTCGCAATACGACAACGAGCGGTGGAACAAGGCCACGTCGAAGCGGGACTCGTAACGGCACTCCTCGGCGGTCCCCACCACGATCACGGCCCGCGTGGCCCTCTCCGCTTCGCGGGCGCACTCGTAGTCGGCCTCCAGGCCCGTCGGCTCGACCAGGGGGTGGGTCCGTCGCAGGATCTCCAGGCCATGCCCGCAACCGCAGCCAAGCTCCAGCAGACGCCCCCCGCCGGCCAGGACGGCCTGGACCTGTGGGACCTTGGGCAACTGGTGGCAGAGCAGGTCCTGATAGGAAGAGCGCACCACCTGGGCCATCTGTTGATGGAGCGAGAAGCGGGACTCGGGAGGAGCCGTGCCGCGGAAGACCGCCTCCAGGGTCTCGCAGACCCGATTGGAGACATGCACCAGGGCCCCCGCCCAGGGTCCTGCGGCCTCCAGGGCCTCGGAAACCCCGCTGCCCATGGAGAAACGGCCCTCGGCATCCTGGTCCAGGATCTCGTAGGCATTGGCCGCCCGGCACCAGACGCCGACATAGTCCTCCTCGAAACCGAGGCGCTCGGCCAGATCCCGGACCGACAAGGCCTCCTCCTCCTCCAGAGCCCGGAAGAAGCCCAGTTCGCACCCCAGATGGAGCACCCATGTCCCCCAGAAGCCGACGAAGAATCCGTCGAACTGCGCCACCCGCTCGTGGCCTGATTGAGAATCTGGCGTCTGCAACGGTGCGGACCTCCTTGCTCGTGACAAGTTCTACTTCCAGACCAGCGACTCGAGCAGGTCCAGCATCAGCGAACGCCTCTGGCCGGGTTCCAGGCCGCTTCCATCCATGGCCTCCCGAATCCAGCGGCGGACCTCCTGGGAGCGCTGGACGGGGTCCTGGGGCAGGGGGAAGAGCTCGCGAAGCCGCCACAACTCGAGCTCCAGCCGGGCGCGAGCCAGGCGGGCCAGGAGGATCGGGCCCTGATCGGGTTCCCAGTCCCGCACTGCGGGCAGGCCCAGCTTGCCCGGCAGCCGCTCGAACCAGCGCACGGCGAAGGGTTCTTCGGAGCAGGCCACCTCCAACAGGCCCGCAGCCCACTCCGAGAAGGGCCGCGAAGCGGTGCCCGGGTGCAGGCCGGCGCGCCAGTTCCCCACCAGGGCCTCGAACCACTCTTCCAACCCCTCCTCAGGCTGCTCTTCGGCTCCCAAGGCCCGGCCCATCTGGCGCAGAAGCGCCTTTTGCCGGCGCTCGGGATGGCCCTCGATGCCGGAGCGGGCCGCGTCGATCCTGGCCAGCAGGAGCTCCTGGCCGTCCGTCAGGGGGATGCCGTCCTCTCCGAAGATCCCCGGAAGGTGGACTCCCAGAAGGTCGCGGCCGGATCGGGTGCGTTCCGGATCCTCCAGCAGGTCCATCAGGGCCTGCGCATCCGGATCCGACCAGGTGCGGTGGGCCCGGGTCAGGGCGGGCAGGCGCTCGCGCCAGGTCAGCAGGGCGCGTCGACAGAGTTCCCAGAGGTTCTCTCCCCCGGGATGGGACTCCGGATTCCCGGCGCCAAAGCGCTCGAGCAGCCCCCGAAGGAAGACCGCTTCATCCTCACTGGTCGGGTGGAAGCGCAGGTTCCAGGTCCGGGGGCGGGCCAGCGCCCGCCGCAAGGCGACCCCCGAGGGCGGGACCGGCTCGCCTTGCTCCACCAGTTCCAGATCCGGATAGCTCCGCCGCAGGGCCGCACCGAGCAGGAAGGGCGTCAGCTCCCCCCGCAACCCCAGGGGCCGCCGGGCCAGTTCCTTGAGGAGATCCGCCAGGGCGATCGTCCGATTCCGGTCCCCGGCCCCCACCAGGAGCTCGAGCACCTTGTTCCAGGCGCAGGCCATCGGGCGATCCTCAGGCAGAGGGCCGCGGATCGAATAGCGGACGTAGCTTCCCCGATCGCTCTCCACCTCCAGCAATCCCTGATCGGCCAGGAGCTGGCGAAGGACCCGGGCGCTCCCGGTCCGACTGGAAACGGGAAGCTGCAGGGGGGTCGAGAGGTCCAGCAGTTCGTCCAGGGCCTGCTGGCGCTCCTGTCGGGAACCCGCCAGGGGAAGCCGAGGGGTCTCGGGATAGAGCGATTCCAGGACTCCGCTGAAGAAGGCGTTGCGACTTCCGGCCGGAGCCTCCTCCAGGACGCTGCCCTGGTGCATCCAACGGAAGGCGGCCGGGGCCATCGCCCGGCGGAGCCTCTCGAGAAGGGAGCGGCGCAGGGAGACGCGACGGACCTCCAGGGCCTCGCGAGGCGCCCCTTCGGGGCTGTAGGTCTCGCTGCAGGCGAGATGATCCAGGACGGCCAGTTCCTTGAACTGGGCCGAGCCGGGCAGGGCCTGCAGGGGAACCCCCAGGAGGACCCGCTCGCCGGTGGCCGCGGATTCCAGGTTGGAGGCCACGTCCTCGGTCTCGCGACGCGTGAAGCCGATCCCCACCAGGGCCAGCAGATCCCACCCGGGCGGACACTCGGTGGGGATCGGGTCCTGGGGACCGACATAGGCGCACTTGACCCGGCGCTTGAGCGGATGGAGCCGGGCGTACTCGCCTGGGGTCAGGTTCCGGGCCGGGAAATGGGCCCGCAGGACATCCGCATAGTCCACCTTGCCGAGTTGATCCAAAGCACGGGTGATGTCCTGGTTCAGGTTGAACCGGCCTGAGCCCGACGGGCGCGAGACGGCGTCGCTCATGAAACCTCCTCTTTCTGGGTGGCTCCCTGGCCCGGGAGCCCCAGGACGGATTCAAGAATCCGGGACAGCGTGCTTCGCGCACCGGGGTCCTGGCCCTGCCTTCGACAATGGTGGACGTTGACGGCGACCAGGATCTCGTTGAGCCGATCCAGGTCCAGGACGCTGGCCGGAGGGATGGACCCCGAGGCCCCCTGGAAGTTGAGCGGGCAGACGTCCACGCGCGCCCCCTCCGCCTCGCGGACCAGGATCGGAGCCCCGTGGGTCCGACAGATCAGCGGCCGGTCCGGGTAGATGCTGCAGAGGTCCCGGAGCAGGAGAGGACAGGAGCTCCCCCCCGGTCCGGCCCGGCGCTCGGCGAGGAGATGGCGGGCCTCTTCCCCAAGACCCTCGAGGGCCCGGCGCACCCGGGCGGCCTCCACCGGAAAGACCGTCAGGTCCTGTCCACAGCAGGAAGAACAGCCCTCCCGGCAGGTCAGGCTCTGGGGATGACGGGCCAGGAGATCGGCCATGAAGCCGTCGACCCGTTCCAGGAGCTGGTCGTAGTAGTCCTGGCTCGGAGAGGGCGAATCGGCCGGAGACGGGTCGGGAGCAGCAGGCTCGACGCACATGGGCGCAGGAAGGGCTCCAGTTCCGGGTTCTGGCCCGCTGTCGGGCTCGAGGCGAAGGCTGGACTGTGCCCGGAGCCTCCGCAGGTCGCGCCCTCTTCTCCTCGATCGGGCCATCTCCTCGGGGCACCCCTCCAGGAGGCAGGGTCAGAGAGCACGAAATCCTCCCCATGATCTCCTGTGGGACCCGCAACGCGTTCAGCCTGCTCCTGGCCCTGACCCTGACCTGGACGGCCGGAGGCGCCCTGGCCGAGGCCGGACGGGACGCCCTGCTGACACGCCAGCAGGGTGAGGTCGAAATCCGCCGCCAGGGCTCGGAAACCTGGATCCCGGTCATCGCCTCGCGCTACCTGGCCGAGGGCGATTCCGGCCAGACCGGCTCCGCCGCCCGGGCCCAGGTCCGACTCCAGTTCCGCGACGTGCTCCTGGCCGTGGGCCCGGCGACCCGCTTCCGGGTGGCCGAACTCAACCAGGAGTTCGGCCGGGCCAGCCTGGAGCTGGGGTGGGGAGCCCTGCGTGCGCGCCTCAAGGGGCGCCCCTCCAAGAGCCCCGAGAACTACCAGATCCTCACTCCCAATGCGGTCCTGGCCGCCCAGGGGACCGACTGGATCACCCACCACGTGACCTCCCCCCAGGACGGAACGCCGCCCCTGGGCATGGAGTCCCTGCCCGAGGGCTGGCCGCCGACCCCGCCGGGCCATACCCGGGCGGCCATCCACCAGGGCCAGGTCCGAGTTCAGTCCGTGCCCACCGGGGCGGTCCAGGTCCTCAGCCCCCGCTCGACGGTGGACATCGGGCCGGACGGCTCGATCCTGGTCAACCCCCCTGGCTTCCCCTATCCGGCGCAGGCCTCGGGCGCCCCCATCGTCGAGCGGGGAACCACCGGTCGGGGCGAGTTGCGCGGCGAGGGCGGAGAGTCGCTGGAGAACCCGTCCCAGCCTTCGCCCCATCCGACCATGCCCTCCGAATCCCACTCCAGCCCGCCGCCCAGCCCGCCGCCCCCCGGTCCCTGAATCGGCCGGTTCCTGGGGCACACACGACGAGAAGGCCCGGTCTTGCGACCGGGCCTTCGTGGTGCGGAGGGGGGGACTCGAACCCCCATGGATTGCTCCACACGCCCCTCAAACGTGCGCGTCTGCCAGTTCCGCCACCTCCGCGTGCGGCAACAGCGCAATTATAGGGAGGCACCCGGCACTTGTCAACGAGTCTTTGCCCCCAATTGTCGACCGGGCCCTGGAAGGCCGAGGGAGCCGGATTCAGGCCTGGCCCAGGCCCTCCGTGGGCGGGCCGGGTCCCGCCCCCTGAGCGAACTTCCCTTGCAGGGCCTCCCGCACCCGGTCGCCCAGCTCCCCTGCCGAGAAAGGCTTCTGCAAGAAGCAGACCCCTTCATCCAAAACCCCGTGATGGGCGATCACGTTGGCGGTATAGCCCGAAGTGAAGAGGGTCTTGAGAAGCGGACGCAACGAAAGCAGCTCGCGAGCCAGCTCACGCCCGTTCATCTCGGGCATGACCACGTCGGTGATCAGCAGATGGATCTCGGAAGCGCAGGCCTGGGCCAGCTTCAAGGCCTCCCCCGGGCTGCTGGCGGAAAGGACCCGGTATCCCAGGGTCTCCAGCATCATGGAGGTCATCCGCAGGAGCGACTTCTCATCCTCCACCAGGAGGATCGTCTCCCGCCCCCCCCGCGCCGGACCGGCCGGCAGCGCCCGGACGGTGGCCCCCGAAGCGGCCTGGTGCCGAGGCAGGTAGATCTTGAAGGTGGAACCCTGACCCGGCTCGCTGTAGACATCGATGAAGCCCCGATTCTGCTTGACGATGCCGTACACGGTGGCCAGGCCCAGGCCGGTCCCCTCGCCCAGGGGCTTGGTCGTGAAGAAGGGATCGAAGACGTGCTCGAGGGTCTTTCGATCCATGCCGCTCCCATCATCGCTGACCATCAGCACCACGTAGTCCCCGGGCTCGAACCCGAGGTGCATGGCGCAGAACGTCTCGTCGAAAGAGACATTCCGAAGCTCGATGGCGATCCGGCCGATGCCCTGGATCGCGTCGCGGGCGTTGACGCAGAGATTGGCCAGGATCTGGTCGACCTGGGTGGGATCCATCAGGACCGGCCACAAATCCTCCGGGCTCGAGCAATGCAGCTCGATGTTCTCGCCCAGGAGTCGGCGCAGCATCTTGAGCATGCCCTCGACGGTCTCCCCCAGGTCCAGGATCCTGGGCTCGATGGTCTGACGGCTGGCGAAGGTCAGCAACTGCCGGGCAATGTCGGCAGAGCGACGGGCCGCCTCGCGGATCTCCCGCAGGTCGGCGTGCAGCGGATCGGCGACGGGCACCATGTTCAGGGCCATCTCGGAGTATCCCAGGATGATGCCCAGCATGTTGTTGAAGTCGTGCGCCACGCCCCCCGCCAGGCGCCCCACCGACTCCAGCTTCTGGGCCTGCAACAACTGGGCTTCCAGGCGCCGGGCCTGGGTCACGTCGTGGATGATCGAGTGCAGGCATTCCCGCCCGTCGATGAGCACCCGGCTGCTGAAGACCTCGACGTCGGCCAGGCTCCCGTCGCTCCGGCGGTGCCGGAACTCGAAGTGGCTCTGCCCCTCGCGCCGGGCGTGATCCATCTCGGCGCGGATCTGCTCGACCGAGAGCGTGTTGATGTCGGCGATGTTCATCTGACGCATCTTCTCGATCGGCCAGCCATAGAAGCGCGCTGCCGCCAGGTTGGCGTCCAGGATGCGGCCAGAGGAAGGATCGATCAGCAGCTTGACGGCCGAGTGCTCGCTGAAGAGCCTCCGGAACTTCTCCTCGCTGGAGCGCAGCTCGTCCTCGGCCTGCTTGCGCTCGGTGATGTCGTGCACGCTTCCCGCCAGTCGAACCGCCCTCCCCTCCCGGAAGACCTCGGCGATCCCGCGCACGACGCAGGTCCGTTCCTGACCGTCCGGGCGGAGGATCCGGGCCTCCAGCTCGTAGGGCCTCCCCTCCTGGACGCAGGCCTGGATGGCCTGGAGCAGGCGCTGGCGATCCTCGGGGTGGTACCTGTCCTGGTGCTGGGCCAGGGGCGGCGCCTCCTCGGCCGGTTCCAGTCCGAAGATCCGGAAGAGCTCTTCGGACCAGGTGACCCGGTCCGCCTCCACCTCCCAGGCCCAACTGCCCACCCCGGCGATGGCCTCGGTCCGGACCAGCATGGCATGCTTGCGGCGCAACTCCTCTTCGGAGCGTTTGCGCAGGGTGATGTCAGCCATGACCGACAGGATCGCGACCACGTGGCCTTGCTCGTCCCGGAGCGGGGCGGTGGACAGGGCGATCTCGATCGGGGTCCCGTCCTTGCACCGCCGGGTCAACTCCACGCCGGAGAAGGACTCCCCGGCGAGGACGCGCCGGCGCAGGGCCGCAAACTCGTGGAGGCGTTCCTCGGGGACGATGGGCAGGAGACGTCCCAAGGCCTCGGCCTCGGTCCAGCCGAAAGCCTGCTCGGCCGCGGCGTTCCAGGTCAGGACACGCCCCTCGGGGTCCAGGGTGACCAGGGGCAGGGGCGAAGCGGCGACGATGCCCCGCCACCTCTCCTCGTTCAGGCGCAGGGCCGCCTCGACCCGGCGGCGCTCGGTGAGGTCGCTGACGAAGACCACGGCTCCGGCGAGGCCGGCCACCTCGACCGGGAGCGCGGAGACCTGGACGGGCACCTCGGTGCCGTCCATCCTCAAGAAGACCCCGTCGAGAGGCGGGACGGGCTTCTTCTCCTCGGCGAGGATCCGGATCCGCTCCCGGACGAGCTCGCGGACCGAGGGATGGACCTGATCCTCGACCCGGCGCCTCAACAACTGTTCCGGAGCCTGGGCCCCGAAGAGCCGCACGGCCTCCGGATTCGCGTAGACGAAGGACCCGCCGAGCTGGAGGAAGACCCCGAAGGGAGCGCCATCCAGAAGCGAACTGAAGGGTACGCCGGAGGACAGGTCCAAGGGGCGGGAAGCGGCCTCGGCAGACGCGGGCAGGTCGGGACCCCGTGCAGGTGTCTCGAGGCTGTCCCCGATGGTTCCCGGGTGAGGAGGAGGGAGGAAGGCTTCCGATTCTGTCATTCGAGTCCTGGATCGTCTCCGGGTCCGAGGCTGAAAAGGGGTCGCCACGCCGGCGCCCCCTCCAGGGTCCTTCGACGCGGGGGCGCGCGAACCTGGAAGGGAGCGGGGCACTCTCGGGGCTGGAGGTTCCTGGAGGCCTTTCCAAGAATCCGCCTCCGATGGCAGAAATCCCCCCCCTCATGGTCGCGGCCATGCTGGCCCTCACCCTGCTGGTGGCGCTCGGCCTGCTGCGAACCCGGCAAGACCAGGTGCGGCGACTCGAACTCGTCGGATCCCGCCTGAGCCATTCCAGGCCGAAGGCCTCCCACAGGGCCGTTCCCCTGCACTCGCTGGTGCCGCCTGGCGAGGAGCGTCAGCCCGAGATCCGCGGGGTGAGGCTCCCCGGCGGCCGCATGGCCTGGACCGGCCCCCTCGAGGCCGGAGAGGCCCTGGCCGGAATCGTCCTGGCCCGCCAGGCCCCGACGGCCTATCTGGGCCCCGCACCCGACCTGGCCGTGCTCCAACTGGGCCGGGCTGCCCTCCAGGCCGGGGTCGACCCCCGCCCGCGCCTGATCGTGACGGCCGGTGTCCGCGAACTGGAGGCCCTTCTGGAGAGCCGGACCCTTCCCCCGCCATGGGTGGTGGTCGAGGGGAGCCCGGACCTGGAGGGCCTGAGTCGCCTGCACGCGCGTTTCGGTTCGCCGATCCTGCTGGTGGACCCGCCCTCCCGGCCCGAGGGCTACCGGGCCCTGCCCTGACCCCCGCCCGAAGCTTCGAAATCCCGCCGAAATCGCTGTTGACGCCGGGCCACCTGACTGCTATACTCGCTGGACCGAGCGGGCTGCGAGGCCGGCTCGGCCCCAGAACAGGCCAGAAAGCAGAAGCACATGGCTTCTCACCCTGCGGCGCCTTCGGGCAGCCAGCAGAGGTTGCGGCCCCGAGGACCGGTCTTGGACCGGGATCCCTCGCCGCTCCTCCGGTGCGAAGCCCGAGCCCGACCTTTCAGCCGGCAATCGAGGTAGGCACATTTCCAAGGAGCTCAGAGTCAACCGTCAGATTCGGGTTCGCGAGGTCCGAGTCATCGACGAGGATGGCGCCCAGTTGGGCGTGCTTCCCACCCGCCAGGCCTACGAGACGGCGCGCGAGCGCAATCTGGACCTGGTCGAGGTCGCCCCGCAGGCGACTCCGCCCGTCTGTCGCATGATGGACTATGGCCGGTTCAAGTATGAACAGGCCAAGTCCGAACGCGAGAGCCGAGCCCGGCGGAAGGTCCAGGAGCTGCGCGAGGTCCGCCTGCGCCCGAAGATCGATGACCACGACTTCGACGTGAAGTCCAAGATGGTCAACCGTCTGATCGACCAGGGGGATCGGGTGAAGGTGATCCTCCGCTTCCGGGGACGCGAGGTGGTCCACACCCACCTGGCCATGAAGCTCCTGGAGCGCATCTTCACCGAGGTGGCCGAGAAGGCCGTCATCCTCCAGAAGCCCCTGATGGAGGGGCGGCAGATGGTGATGGTCCTGGCTCCGAAGTCCACCTAGGGACGGTTGGCCCCGGGTTGGAGAGGGAGGGCTCGCCCTGGTGGCGAGCCGGGTTCCTTTTTGCCCGCAACGCCTCCTCGCAAATGCAGGACTGCTGGATTCACAGGGCCTGGCGCCTTCGGGCCCAGGCACACGAAAGGAGCTAAGACCATGCCCAAGATTCGCACCAGGAAGTCGGTTGCGAAGCGGATCCGGGTCACCGGCACCGGCAAGATGAAGCGGATGCGGCAGTTCTCGGGCTGCCACCACATCCGCGAGAAGAAGTCGCCTGATCGCACGCGCAAGTTCCGCCAGATCGTCCTGGTCGACCCGACCGACGCCAAGCGGATGCAGGCCCTCGTCCCCTACCTCTAGGAGGCAAGACCCGGTGCCGGTTCAGGCACCGTACAGGAATGGTGAGGGCGGTCGCCGCCGTCCGCCGTAGGAGGAATTCAGATGCCCAGAGTCAAGCGCGCCACCATTGCGCTGAAGAAGCGTCGCAAGCTCATGAAGGCCGTCAAGGGCTACCGGGGTTCTCGGAGCCGCCGGGTGAACTGTGCCCAGGAAGCCTTCCTGCACGCCCAGCATTATGCCTATCGGGATCGCCGCGTCAAGAAGCGCGACTTCCGGCGGCTTTGGATCGCTCGCATCAACGCAGCAGCCCGCACCTGCGGCCTGTCCTACAGCCGCATGATGAACGGGCTGAGGTTGGCCGGAGTGGATGTGAACCGCAAGGTCCTGGCCGAGATCGCCGTGGCCGACGGTGCGGCCTTCTCGCGGTTGGCCGATGTGGCCCGTCAGAAGCTGGAGACCCAGGCGACGGCCTGAGGCTGTCCCGATCTCCCAAGAAGAGGACTGCGGATCTCCGCAGTCCTCTTCTCATTGTGTCGAGGAGGTTCCCGGGCGCCATCGGGACCGCGTCCAGAGCCATGCCAGGATCCGTCCCCCCCTGCGGATGAAGACCACCACCAGCCAGGCGGAACCCGCCACCAGGAAGAGCGCCAGCATGCCGGCCAACCAGGGTGCCAGGGCCACCAGGAGCACCCCGGCGGTGGCCAGGACGTCTTCACCCAGGGAAACCGCCGCGTTGCCCAGTCCGCCGTGGGCCGGCATCCAGGCCGAGACCTTGGCCCGCGCCAGGGCCTTGCCCGCGTTGACGGTGAAGGCCGCTCCCCCGCCCAGCATCAACCCCAGGGCGAGGCTCAGGAGGGGATCCATCGAGACGAACATGGCTGAGAGCAGCACGGCCCCGGCTGCCGGGCGCACCACCGTTCCGACGGCATCCAGGCAGTGGTCCACCAGAGGGAACTTGTCTCCCATGATCTCCAGCACGGTCGCCGAGCCGAAGACCACCAGGGCATCCGGGCGTCCCAGGAAGCCGAACGCGGGATGAAGCTCCAGATAGCCGCGCTGAGCCAGAAGCCCGACCATCAGGAGCGGCAACCAGGCCCGCAGACCGGCACAGGAGGCCAGGGCCAGACCCACCAGCAACTCGACGGCGATGTCCATGGTCTGAAGTATAGCCCAAAGCGAAGCTCGGCGGACCAGGTCTCGACCGGACGTGCCCCGACCCGTCCCGGCATGCTAGAATCCAGTGGTGTTCAGCCTCGAGGGACGCAGAATCGGCCGCTACCAGATCCGCGAGCGGCTGGGCCAGGGCGGGATGGGGGCGGTCTTCTCGGCCCGGGCTGAGGACCAGGACCACGACGTCGCCATCAAGCTCCTCTTCGGCCCCTTCACCTCGGATCCCGAATTCCTGGCCCGCATGCGCCGGGAGGCCCAGGTCATCGCTTCCCTGGAACATCCGAGGATCGTCCGGCTCCTGGAGTACCGCGAGGAGCCCGAGGTCGGCCCCTGCCTGGTGATGGAGCGGGCCCTGGGAGAGGACCTGCGCCGCCTCCTGGACCGGGAGGCTCCCCTGGCCATCCCGCTGGCCCTGAACCTGGGCGCCCAGGTGGCCGAAGCCCTGGCCCATGCCCACCAACGCGGGGTGATCCACCGGGACATCAAGCCCGAGAACCTGGTCGTGGACGACGCCGGTCGGGTGGTGGTGACCGACTTCGGAATCGCGCGCGCCGCCGGAGGCTCGCGGGTGACCCGGACGGGATTCATGCCGGGGACCCCGGACTACATGGCCCCCGAGCAGCTCGGCCCGGGACAGATCGGTCCGGCAACGGATCTGTATGCCCTGGGCATGGTCGTCTTCGAGATGCTGACCGGCCGGACTCCATTCCGCTCCGAGCACGTGGGCGAGGTGATCCACCGCCAGATCTTCCAGACCCCCGTGCCGCCCAGCATGCTGCGCCCGGAGATCTCCCGCGAGATCGACCTGGTGGTCCTGAGCTGCCTGGCCAAGACCCCGGAACAGCGACCTCCCTCGGCCCAGGCCCTGGCCGCGGAGCTCACCCGCCTGGCCCAGGTCCCCATCCCTCCCATGGCGGCTCCCTCCCCGCAGCCTCCGGGCCAGACGGGCCGCCCGCCCTCGGCGGAGCCCCCGCCTCCCCCACCGGCCCCTTCCGGGCGTCCCTCTCCCGCACCCGAGCCCACGGCCCGACCGGAACCCCCGCCGGCGAGGAGGCCCCCGCCCCCTCCGCCCCGTTCGCAGGGCCTGGCCCTCCCCCCCGCAGCCCCTCCGGCGAGGAGGCCCCCGCCCGCGGCCTCAGGGCCAGACGGGCCGCCTGCGGTGCGATTGACCATCGCGGCATAGGTCGCGAACAACAACGCGAAGAGGATCGCGTCGCTCATCAGGAACGTCCAGAAGCCGAAGACGCTCACCTCGGCATGGCGGCTATCTTCCGGGCGTGCATGGTTGAGGTTGATGCCGGGATGCTGGTTCTGTTGCGCGATCATCAGTGTGTCCCTTTTTTCGCAGCGATGGCCGCGCGCCAGCGTGTTTCGGTCG
>JALHDH010000029.1 GCA_022839105.1 bacterium | reverse complement strand
TTGATCGAGTCGATGCCCAGGTCGGCCTCCAGGTCCATGCCCAGGTTCAGCATCTCCAGCGGGTAGCCGGTCTTCTCGGCCACCACCGCCAGCACGATGCGCGGGGTCTCGCCGTGGGTGGACCGGGCCGAGCCGTTCCCGCCGAGCGGGGCCGACGGACCTGCCAGGCGCCTGGCCACCTGCTCGAGGGTGCGCAGGGTGCCGATCTCGTCGGGGGTGATGGCGACCAGACCCGGCAGGCGTTCCTCGACGGCGGCCAGGATCTCGACGCGCTTGATCGAGTCGATGCCCAGATCGGCCTCCAGGTCCATGCCCGGGTTCAGCATCTCCAGCGGATAGCCGGTCTTCTCGGCCACCACCTCCAGGATGGTGGCGGTGACCTCCTCACCCGGAGAGTCCGAGGCCGGGACGGCGGGCGGCGGGGCGGCCATGGCATGGGGAGCCGCCGGGAGGGCCCTCGGAGGCGGGGGAGCCATGGGAGGAGGCGGCGGGGCGGCCATGGCATGGGGAGCCGCCGGGAGGGCCGTCGGGGGCGGGGGAGCCATGGGAGGAGGCGGCGGGGCGGCCATGGCATGGGGAGCCGCCGGGAGGGCCGTCGGGGGAAGCCCCATGGTCACCTCGGCCAGGCGCTGCTGGCCTGCCAGAAGGGAGTGGAAGACCCGCTGCACCTGCTCCTGGCCTTCCAGGAAGCGCTGATGGGCCGCGGTGGTCTGCTGCTGCAGGGCCTGCATGGCTGCCAGCCCTTCCTGGATGGTGCGGAAGGCCTCGCCCAGGGCTTCCGGTGCGGGAGCCACGGGGGCGGGTGGAGGCGCCGTCCAGGCGTTGGCCGGAGGAGCGGTCCAGGGCATCGGCTGGGAAGCGACCGGCATCGGCTGGGGCAACGCTGCCATGGGACGAGCCGGGGGCTCCTGCGCGGCGGGCCGGGGGGCGGACTGGAAGCCCGGGGCGGGGCGTCTGGGTTCCTCCCAGGGCGGCGTCGGCCGCGATTGGGGTGAACGGTAGTTGGCTCCCACGATCGGTACCTCCATCCTCTTGGGCCGGGGTTCAGAGGCCGGCTCCTCCCAGCGGTCCAGGTGGACCGGGACACCCAGCGCGGCCAGTTCGGCCAGCGTCCGGGCCAGATTCTCCAGGCCGTTGTTGGTCCCTCGCGCCTCCAGGCTCAGGACGCGGGGGTCGCGTTCGGCCAGGGTGGTGCGGACCAGCCCGGTCAGCACGGCCTTGGGCCCCACCTCCAGGAAGGTCCGGACCCCGGCCTCATACAGGTTCTCGACGATCCCCACGAAGTCCACGGGACTGAGCAACTGATCCGCCAACAGGGTCCGGCAGGCCTCGGCCTCGTCGGGATAGGGGGCTGCCGTCGTGTTGGAGTAGACCGGGAGGCTGCCCTTGGGGAAGGCCAGCTCCACCAGCGCTTCGGCGAAGGGAGCCCGGGTCGACTCGAGGAGCGGACTGTGGAAGGCGGCAGAGACCTCCAGGGGGCGGGCCTGCCAGTTCCGTTCCCGGCAGATCTCCTCGGCGCGGGCCAGGGCCTCCCGGGTTCCGGAGAGGACTCCCTGAAGCGGGTGGTTGCGGTTGGCCAGGACCAGCCCCGTCTCGGCTGCCAGCGCGGCGATCTCCTCCAAGGGGGCCGAGACGGCCAGCATCGAGCCCTGCCCTCCGTTGGCCTGGGCCATCAGGCGCCCGCGCAATCCGGCCAGCCGGATCAGTTCGTCGGCCTGGAGCCGTCCGGCCGCATGCAGGGCCACCAGCTCTCCAAAGGAGTGCCCGGCCACCGCGTCCGGGCGGATCCCGAAGGACTCCAGGATGCCCAGCATCCCTCTCTCGACGGCGCCCAGGGCCGGCTGGGCCACCTCGGTCCGGGTCAGCTCCTGCCTCTGCTCGGCCAGGGCCTCCTCGTCGAAGACCGGCCGGGGGAAGATGCGGCCGACCGGAGCCTGCTCGGGGGGCAGGATCCTCTCGGCATGCTCGAGGGCCTCGAGCATCTCCGGGAAGACCGTGGCCAGGGCCCGACCCATGCCCAGGTACTGGCTTCCCTGGCCTGGGAAGAGGAAGGCGATTCGCCCCGGCGTCGCCTCGGGTCCCCCGGCAAAGCAGTCGGGGGGCAACTCCCGTCCCGCCCGCAGCGCCTCGGCGGCCCCGATCAGGCGGGCCGGGATCTCGGCGGGAGGGGCAACCACCAGGGCCCGCCAGGGAGCCTCGGCGCGGAACTCCCGGCGAGAACGATCTGCCCGCCAGGCAAGGGTTTCCGGTCGACCCGCGGCGAGCTCCTCGAGGCGATCGGCCACCGCCTCCCGCGTGGGGGCGGAGGCTGCCAGGATCTGCACCGAGCCGTCCCAGGCGGGAGCCAGACGCCTGGATCCGTGCTCTTCCAGGACCAGGTGGAAGTTGCTGCCTCCGAAGCCGAAGGAGGACAGGGCGGCGCGGCGGGGATGCCCGTCGGGGCTGAGCCAGGGCCGCGTCTCGGTATTGAGGTAGAAGGGGCTCTCCTCGATGCCCAGCTTGGGGTTGGGACGGCGGATCTTCAAGGTGGGGGGGAGCACCTTGTGGTGCAGGGCCAGGGCCACCTTGCACAGGCTGGCCGCCCCGGCCGCGGCCTTGGCGTGCCCGATCTGGGACTTGACGGTGCCCAGCGCGCACCACTGCCGCTCGCTCGAAGCTTCGCCATACACCGAGCGCAGCGATTCGAATTCGACGACGTCGCCCACCTTGGTTCCGGTCCCATGGGCCTCGACCAGGCCGATGGTGCCCGGGTCGATCCCGGCCTCCTCGTAGGCGCGCACCAGGGCCCGGCGCTGTCCGGAGGCGTCCGGAGCGTAGATCGCGCCCCCGCCTCCGTCCGAGGAGGTCCCCAGGCCGGTCAGCACGGCATAGATCCGGTCCCCGTCGCGCTCGGCGTCGGCCAGGCGCTTGAGCACCACGATGCCCACCCCTTCGCCCAACAAGGTTCCGTCCGAATCCTCCGAGAAGGGCCGGATGGACCCCTCGGCGGAGAGGGCCGGAGTCTTGCTGAAGCACATGAACATGAAGATGTCGTTGAAGGTGTCCACCCCGCCGGTCAACACCAGATCCGAACGGCCCGAGGTCAGCTCCGCCGCCGCCAGGTGGATGGCTGCCAGGGAACTCGCGCAGGCGGCGTCCACGGCGCAGTTGGTGCCGTGCAGGTCCAGCCGGTTGGCGATGCGCCCGGCCACGACGTTGCCCAGCAACCCCGGGAAGGAGGCCTCCTGCCAGGGGACATAGGATTCGGCGATCCGGGCGACCACCCGCTCGGTGGTCTCGGGATCCACTCCGGCGTCCCGAAGGGCCCGACGCCAGTGGGGGTGCCCCAGGCGGGCGCCCAGGGGCACCACCAGTTCCAGGGTTCCCGTCACGCCCAGGATCACGCTGGTCCGCTCCTTGGGGACGGGGCGGGCGTTCGGGCCGTAGCCGGCGTCCTCCAGGGCGGCCTTGGCCCCGACCAGGGCCAGCAACTGCGAGGTGTCGGTCGCCTCCAGGGTGGTGGGGGGCAGGTTGAACTCGGTCGGATCGAAGGGATAGGGCTCCAGGAAGCCGCCGACCCGGGAATAGGTGCGATCCGGACTGGAGGGGTCTTCGTCGAACCAGTCCGCCGCCGACCAGTGGGTGGGGGGCACTTCGGTGATGCCGTCCTCGCCGCGGCGCAGGACCCGCCAGAATTCCTGGCGGTTGCCGGCGCGAGGGAACATGCAGCCCATGCCGACCAGGGCCAGCGGGGTGGAGGGGTTCGGGTTGGTCTCAGGATGCAAGTCCGGATCTCCTATCGCAGGTGGGCGAGTTGGTCTGAAGTCAGGGGGGCGAAGCGGGTGGCTTCGGCCGGAAGCTCGATCCCCTGGGCGCGCAACCAGGAGGCACGGGTCAGGACGGCGGCTCCCAGCATCAGGTTCAAGGCCACCACGGCCGCCTGGCGCCGGTCCGGGGCCTCCAGGAACGTTCCTCGGACCCACTGGTTGAAGGCTCCCATGGCCGGCCCACACCAGATCTGGTAGTCCACCCGGCGGGTGGGGTCCCCGGCGTTGGCCCACCGGGAAGACTGACCCAGGTAGGAGCGGAAGACCAGCGCCATCCGGTGCTTGGGATCCGCCTCGCCGCGCGCGATCTGGCTGGGATCCCGGCGTTCGAAGAAGGCGCGGGTCGAGGCCCAGGCCTCTTCCACGGTGCAGCGCAGGTAGTCCTTCTCCAGGGTGGCGCGGACCTCCCGGGGCAGGGCCTCCAGGCTGTCGTAGGCGCGGTAGAACTCGTACAGCTTGCGGGCCTTGACCGGGAACATGGTTCCCCACTTCAGCACCTGGACCTGGACGCCCATCTCGAACATGTCGGCGGCCGGAGCCATGGTCACATCCGCGGGCCCCGCCTTGGCCAGGATCTCGCGGACGAATTGTGAGGATCCCGACTCGACGCAGGCCTGGTTCACCGACCCGGTCACCACGTAGGCGGCCCCCATGCCGAAGGCGGCCGATGCCGAGATCGGAGTGGCGATTCCTCCCGCGGCGCCCACCCGCACCGGGTGCCCATGACGCGCCTGGAATTCGTCGCGCAGCGCCAGCATCGAGGGCAGCAGCGTGAAGGCCGGCTGGTTGTCGGTGTGGCCTCCCGAGTCCGCCTCGGCGGTCAGGTCCGAGGCCACCGGGAGGGTGGAGGCCCACTCGGCCTGCTGGGGGCTGAGGGCCCCCTGCTCGACCAGGGCGTTGAGCATCTTCTGGGGAGGCGGGGCCAGGAACCGGCTGGCCACCTCCAGGCGCGAGACCTTGGCCATGACCTGGTTGGGCGCCTGGATCGAGCCGTCCGGGGTCTGGTGGATTCCGTGGTAGCGGTAGCGCAGCAGCGGCAGGGTCAGGCCCAGGAAGGCCGAGGCCTCGATGCGGCGGATCCCGCGGCGCAGGTAGAGCTCGACGATCGAGGCCTCCAGGGCCGGTTCGTTGGGGCTGTGGATCAGGTTCAGGCCGAAGGCCCGATCGCCCAGGTTCCGCTGGAGGCGGTCGATGGCGGCCTCCACGCGCTCGGGATGCAGGCCTGCCGATCCGAAGTATCCCAGCATGCCTTCCGAACCCATGGCCTCGACGAGCTCCTCGGAGGCGATGGCGTTGGCCATCGAGCCCGCCACGCAGGCATAGCGCAGGCCATGGGCCTGGCGGAAGGAGGCGTCTCCCAGGGAGTCGGCCGTCAGGGGCGGGGCCCAGGCCTTCAAGGGCAGGGCTTCGGGATGCGGGGAGGGGCCACCCAGCACGGCTTGACCCTGGTCGGCCACGGCCTGGCCAGCCGGAGTCTCCACCACGAAGACCGGGCGGCGCGAGTTCCGCAAGGCTTCGGCCAGGGGGCCGCCCCCGGGCCGGGGCGGCTCGCCATCCGGCAACCACCACCCGGCGCTTGCCGGGGGAGCCAGTCGAAGGTTCGCTGTCTGACCTGTCGTCATGGGTGTCTGGACGCTCCGGTTCCCCGAGTTGCGTGGGAGCCCCCGCGCACCCGGACGGCGCCAAGGACCCGCCATTTCCCGGGGGAGGGCTTCAGAGGGCCGGGCATGCCGAGGCTCGCGCCGCTGGGCCCGCGCCGCCTTTTCGGAATGATAGGCGGATCGGCAAGAAGGGTCAAGGCTTCCCCCTGGTCGTCCCGCTCCGAACGCGCCGCTGCAGGCCGCACCGTGTCCCCCGACCCGACAGGACTTGCCGGCCTTTCGGGTGAACCTGGAGCCTGATGATTCCCTTCGAGACCCTCCGCCGATTGTATCGTACCTACTTGGCCTGGTACCGCATCGGGCACGATCGTTCGCTGGCCCTGCCGCGTTCGATCTGGAGCCTGGAGCTGGCCCTTCAGCCCGCGACTCCCCTGGAGGCCCGCCCCCTGGCCGGGTTGCCGGGATCAGGAGGCTGGAGCGGCACCTCTGAGAACCTGCTGTGGAAGGCCCCCCTCCAGACGGTGGTGGCCTACCCCCGGCTGGACCGGGTCCTGTCCTTCCCCGGGGGCGTCTCGGGGCTCAAGGCGGTCAAGGTCCAGGTCCAGCTCCTGCTGGCCCCCGAGGATCGCGAGTTCCGCGAGGATTTCTCGCGCGAGGACGGCTGGATGTGGCTTCTGACGGCCGGCCGGCTGACCGAGCTCTTGCTGGTCGGGGTGCTCGGCGATGAGGGATTGCGGATCCAGCGGATCTTCCACTCCTGCTATCGCACCGAGCAGAACCGCGAGGTGACCGAGGATCTTCTGGGCGGCCTGGAGGCCTGGGATCGGGCGTTCGCCGAGGTTTCGCGCCGGGCCGGTCCGGGCAGCAGCGGGGCGGTCGAACCCAACGGGAGCCTGCCGGCGCGCCGGGTTCCCCTGGCTCCCTCGCGCTGGGAACGCTATCGGTTGCCCTGCGAAGAGCCGACCGAGGCCGCTCGTCTGGCCATCATGTGCCGGGATCTGGGCCTGGAGCGTCTGCGCGAGGTCCGGGCCGCGGGGGCGAACCTGGAAAGTCGGCTCGAACCCCTGGAGCTGGCCGACGTGGTCAGCTACCTGCGCTTCGGAGGCAGCCTGGGCCTCTTCCATCTCTGAAAGCCCCGGAGACCAGGGGGTTCCCGGGGATCCTGGTCCATTCGTCCTACTCGGAGTTTACATCCCGGCAACGGGGTCCGACCGCCGGTGGTGTCATACTGAGGCCGTCAGATCCTGGCATCCCTGTACCATTCTTCTCGGGTGGAGGCACCACAATGTCGACGATTTCCGGTTCCCATCAACTGGCCGCGGCCGCGCCCGCGACGCGTCGGGTCCTGGACCAGGACGCTCCCGCAGAGGCCGCGCGCGAGCTTCGTCAGCAAGGCGAACAGGAAATCGCCCGGGGACGAGGCCTGGTCGAAGAGGGGGCCGCGCAGGCCACCCGTGGGAAGCAGACCGCAGAACAAGGCGCGGCGCGCATCGAGGTGGGCCAGGACCAGATCACCCTGGGCACCGATCAGGAAGCCCAGGGGGCCCGTCAGCAGAAGGAGGCCATGACCCGCATGGCAGCCGGGATCGCCCAGGAGTCCGCCGGTCATGCCCGCGAGAGCGAGGGCCTGGATCAGTTCGCCCAGGGCCTGGAAGCCAGCCGGACGGCCCAGGCGGGCAAGGAAGCCGGCCTGGAGGAGATCCGGCAGGGTCTGACCCAGGAGCAGGAGGGCATGGAGCGCCACGAGGCCGCCCGCGGCGAATTCCAGACCGGCCTGGGGACCGCAGGGGTGGCCGCCGACCTTCAGGCGCGAGGAGCCGAGCGGATCTCCAAGGCCCTCAAGTCCGAGGCCGCAGGCAGTGCCCAGGTGGATGCCGGGCTGGAGAAGGTGGGCCAGGGAATGCAGGAAGCCGATACCGGCCGCGAGATCCTTCGCGAGGGCGCCACCCGACGCCGCACCGCCTCCCATCTGGGCAACCAGGCCAAGGAAGCCGCTGTCCGGGCCCAGGACCACTCGGCCCGCGCCGAATCGCGCAAGGGCACGGCCCAGGTCAAGCAATCCGAAGCCGGCGAGCTGCGCTCCGAAGCCGAAGAGAACCGCGCCCAGGGCACCCTGGCCGGCGCCGAGGCGGTGGTGGCCAAGGCCCAGGCCGGAGACTCCCGCACCCTGGCCGACCTCCTGGCCCGCAAGGCGGCCATCGACGCCGCTGCCGGCGAGGCCCTCCTGGAGGTCCCGCTCTTCTTCGAGGAAGGGACCCGCACGGTCACCGAAGGCCTCCTGACCGACCAGGTCAGCCGGGCCCGGGCCCAGGAATCCCTGACCTGGCAGGCCCGCTCGGAGGGCCTGCAGGCCGAGTCCGGCATCTCGATGCGCGAGGCCCGCGCCCAGACCCGCCAGGCTTCCCGCCTGGACAGCCAGGCCTCCCGGCTGCTGGAGAAGGCCGAAGCCGACCAGCGCAAGGCCGCCGAGCAGACCCGCACGGCGGCCGAGAAGGCCGCCGAGTCCGCCCGCCTGGAGAAGGAGGGCAGCCTTCTCATCGCCGAGGGACGCGAGCGCCGCGAGGCCGGCAAGGCCCTCAAGGGCGAGGGCCTGGAGCAGGTCCGGGCGGGTTCGGCCATCGAGACCGGTGCCGTGGCCCAGCAGGAGAAGGGACTGGTCGAGGGCATGGTCGGCGAATCCGTGCGCGAGACCTCGCATCAGGCTCGCCAGGAGGCCCTGGCCGGCATGGAGGCCGCCGCGGCCACCGAGGTGGAGGCCGTCGTCCGTCAGGCCGCAGGCCTGGAGCAGGTGGCCGCCGGTTCCCAGGCCCAGCAGGCTTCGCTGGCGGATCGCCTCCAGGCTCTCAACCAGGTCCGCGAGGGCGATGCCGCCGAGCAGGCAGGCCGTCTGAACCAGGACCAGGGGCGCGTCGCCTTCGTCGAGGGAGACCAGCTTGAGCACCAGGGCCGTCAGGCCATCGAGCAGGGTTCGAACCAGGTGCAGAAGGGCACCTACGAGGTCCGCTCCGGAGAGCGCGAGGTCTCCCAGGGCGTCCAGAAGCAGCAGGCCGGTCGGGTCCTCGAGCAGAAGGGCGAGGAATACGTCAAGCTGGCCGAGGAGATCCCCTTCTTCCTCTCCGAATAGCCCCGACCTCGGGCGCCGACACCTCTGACCAGGGAGGGCGGCATGCGGCAGCGAAGCCTGCCGGATGCTTGCCCTCCTTCTCGATCACGGCCTCTCGCTCCAGGAGGTTCCCCGGCCGGTGCCGCCTCCGGGAGAGGCCCTGGTCCGGGTCCGCCTGGCGGGAATCTGCAACACCGACCTGGAGTTGCTGCGCGGGTACAAGGGGTTTGCCGGCATTCCGGGGCATGAGTTCGTCGGGGTGGTTGAAGACTGCGAAGAGGCCGGCTGGATCGGTCGACGGGTCGTGGGGGAGATCAACTGCGGCTGCGGGGCCTGTCCCGGGTGCCTCACCGGAGACCCCCGGCACTGTCCCGGACGGCGGACCCTGGGGATCTCAGGCAGGGATGGCGCCTTCGCCGAGTTCCTGACTCTGCCCGTCGCCAACCTGCGTCCGGTCCCGGAGGGCGTGCCCGACGAGGTGGCCGTCTTCACCGAGCCGGTGGCCGCCGCCGTCGAGGTCCTCGAGCAGTTGCACCTGGCTCCTTCGGATCGGGTGGCCGTGCTGGGGGACGGCAAGCTGGGCCTTCTCGTGGCGCAGGTCCTGGCCTGGTCGGGGTGTGATCTGGTCGCGGTGGGTCGGCATCCCCAGAAACTGGCCATCCTTCAGGCGATGGGCATCCCCACCCGACTGGAGGAGCAGGGGGTGCCCGAGGACCAGGACGTCGTGGTGGAGGCCACCGGCAGCCTGCCGGGGGTGCAGCAGGCCCTGAAGGCGGTGCGGACTCGGGGACGGATCGTGCTCAAGTCGACCGTGGCCGGCTCGGCTCCCCTGGATCTCTCCAGCGTCGTGGTTCGCGAACTGACCTTGATCGGGTCTCGTTGCGGGCCCTTCGGACCGGCCCTGCGCGCCCTGGCGGCGGGTCGGGTCCGCGTCGAACCCCTGATCCAGTCCATCCATCCGCTCTCCCAGGCTCTGGAGGCCTTCGCCGAAGCGGGTCGGCGCGGGGCCCTCAAGGTGCTGATCCGCCCGGCATGAACCGGTCCGGGCGCAAGAGGGTGGCGCTGGAGGCGGCTCGGCTGCTGTACTCGCGCGAGCACAAGGAATACTACCACGCCAAGCGCGAGGCGGCCCGGCGCCTGGGGATTCGGGACCTGCCCACCAACCGCGAGGTCCATGCCGAGCTGATCCGCCTGGCCGAATCCCTGGGTGGCCAGGACCGCGAATCCCGATTGCAGGCCATGCGCCGGGTGGCCCTGGAGCACATGCTCCTCCTGGCAGAGCACGAGCCCCGCCTGGTCGGTTCGGTCCTGACCGGGAGCCTTCGCGAAGGCTCGGATATCGACATCCACCTCTATACCGACGACCCTCTGGGGGTCTTCGACGCGCTGGAGGAGGCCGATCTGGTCTACGAGGTCGAGACGGTCCGCGCCCGCAAGCGCGGCGAGGAGATCGAGTTCCTCCATGTCCTGGTCCTGGCCCCCTGCGGGCAGACCCTGGAGTTCACCCTCCTTCCCCGCGCGGGACTCTTCGATCGGCCCCGCTCGGGGACCACCGGCGGCCTTCTGAAGCGGGCGGATTGGCGGGAGGTGGCCGGGTTGCCGGGGGTCAGTCCCTGAAGAGGTGCCAGCAGCGGTGGGGCCGGCTCCCGGAGAAGTCCGCGGGAATCGTCTCGGCGGTGATCTCCTGGAGGTGGACTCCTGGCGGCGGGCTCCAGCGCATCTCGAAGCGACGGTCGTTCGTGCTGAAGAAGACGTCGCCGCCGGGCGCCAGGAGGGCCAGGACCCGGTCCAGGAGGAGCGGGTGGTCCCGCCCCAGGTCCAGGGTCTGGTCCATCCGCTTGGAGTTGCTGAAGGTCGGCGGGTCGCAGACCACCAGGTCGTAGGAGCGCCCCTCCCGCGCCGCCCGGGGAAGCCAGGACAGGACGTCGGCCTGCACCAGTCGGTGGGCGGGGCCCGCCAGTCCGTTCAGGTGGAGGTTTCGGGAGGTCCACTCCAGGTAGGGCGCCGAGAGATCCACCGAGGTCGTCTCGAGGGCGCCCCCCGCCCCGGCATGGACGGTGAAGCTGCCGGTATAGCAGAAGAGGTTCAGGAATCGCCTGCCTCGAGCCAGCGAACCCACCCGGGCGCGGGTCTGCCGGTGATCCAGGAAGAGCCCGGTGTCGTGATAGTCCGAGAGGTTGACCAGGAACTCCAGGTCCCCCTCCCGGACGAGGATCTCGACCCGTTCCTCGGCCGCCTTGCGGTACTGGCCGCCGGGGCGTCGCTCCTTGAGGAAGAGCTGGCCGGGCTGAAGTTCCAGACCCTCCAGCACCTCCAGACGGACCTGGGCCAGCCAGTCCTGACGGGCCTGGGTGGTTTCATCGCGGCGGCGCATGGCGGCCCAGGCCACGGCCCGGCCCTCATAGAGGTCGACGGTGAGGGGGTGTTCCGGGATGTCCCCGTCGTAGACCCGGAAGCAGGTGATCCCCTCGCGACGAGCCCACTTGCGCAGGTGCCGGAGGTTCTTGGCGAGGCGGTTGGCCAGCATGCCCATGGGGAGGCCGATTCTCCTCCAGCCCTCTGGGGGCCTTCCGACCGGATTCTAACAAGCCGGTCATCTCTTCGGGGGGCCTGAGGGGGCAGGATGGACCTGGAGGATTTTGATGACTTCGCCCATCGGACCCAACCTGCCCACCCCCCCCGTCACCCAGCCCCGGGAGTGGACGGCCCTCTTCTATCTGGACGGCAACGCCTCGGACATCGAGCGCGACGTCTTCCACGGGTTCCTGAGCCTCGAAGAGGTGGCCGACCGTCCCGAGATCGCCATGGTGGCCGAACTGGGAAGGATCCCCGAGCCCTCGCGTCCGGGTTCCACGGACGGGCCGATTCCCCCCAACGACTCTCGGGAGCGCTGGGAGAGCGTGCGCCGCTACGAGGTCGCCAAGGGAGCCCCCTCGTCCTGGCCGCGGCGGGTCTCCACCTCGGTGGTCCAGCACGACGGGAAGATCGACTCCCGCCTCCTGGCGGATCATGGTCCGCAAGACATGAGCGACCCTGCCCGGCTGGAGGACTTCCTGGTGTGGGGCATCCGCAACTATCCCTCCGAGCACTACATGGTGGTCCTGAGCAACCATGGCGGGGGTTTTCTGGGGATCCTCTCGGATGATCGCAGCCGCAAGACCATGAGCGTGGCCGAGGTGGACCAGGTCATGGATCGCGTCCAGGAACAGACGGGCGTCCGACCCGACCTGCTGGTCATGGACGCCTGTCTGATGGCCCAGGCCGAGGTGGCCGGGCAGGTCCACCAGGGCGCGACCTGGTATGTGGCCTCCCAGGAGTACAACTTCGACTCCTACCCGATGCAGCGGACCCTGCAGAGGGCTTCAGAGCAGTGGAAACAGGGAATGCCGGTGGCCCCCGAGGAGATGGGCGGGTTCCTGGTCTCGGAGTGCAGCCAGTTGGGCAACACCTTCCCGACCGCCTCGCTGGTGGATCTGCGCCGGATGCCCGAGTGCACCGATGCGGTCCGGAACCTGGCCGACGCCCTGCTGGCCACCCCGACCGATCGACAGGTGATCCGCAGGCTGATCTCCAGGACCCCGGGCTTCGCGGAGGGGAACCAGAAGGTCAAGCCCTACTCGGATTATCGCGATCTGGGGGCCTTTGCCCGTTTGCTGGCCACCGATTCGAAGGTCCAGGACCCCGCCCTGAAGCAGGCCGCCGAGGGGGTCCTGGGGGCCCTGGAGGGCGGCATGGTCCGCTCCAACGCCTATACCTCGCGCCGGGATGGCGAGTTGAGCGGGATGAGCATCTACCTGCCCCTGACCGGCTTCGACTACAGCGGGCGGGGCCTGCACTTCCCGAACCACACGGATCCCCGGAAGTACGAAGAGACCTACCGCTCGTTGGAGTTCGTCCGCCAGACCGGCTGGGACCGCGTCATCGAGCACTTCGCCGAGAAACCCTGATCCCGGAACTTCAGTTGGGGCGCGACGAGATCACGGTCTCCTCCAGGATGGCCGTGGCCCGGTCGGCGTCGACGGGGCGCGAGAAAAGGTAGCCCTGCATCGAGTCCACTTCCAGGGTCCGCAGCAGGTTGGCCTGTTCCCGGGTCTCGACTCCGGTGGCGATGGTCCTCAGCCCCAGATGCCGGGCCATCATCACGATCAGGCGTACCATCTCCCAGGCGTCCTCATCGGTCTCCAGGCGCTGCACGAAGGAGCGGTCCACCTGCAGGTACTCGATGGGGAGTCCGTGCAGGTGGCTCAGCGAGGAGTAGCCTGTCCCGAAACCGTCCAGCCCCAGGCGGATCCCCATGTCGCGGAGGGCCCGAAGGGTGTCCAGGGTCGATTCCAGCTTCTGGACCAGCAGATCCTCGGTGATGTCGATCCGCAGCAGGTTGGGATCCAGGTGGGTCTCCTTGAGGACCCGGGCCACCGAGGCCACCAGGTCCGGTTCGGCGATCTGGCGGGCCGACAGGTTCACGTTGAGGGTGAGCCGGCCCAGGGCCGGGTGCATCTCGTGCCAGCGGCGGGCCTGCTCGGCGGCCGAGCGCAGGACCCAGGCCCCCACGGGGACGATCAGGCCGGTCTGCTCGCAGATGGGCAGGAACTGGGCGGGGTGGACCATCCCCCGGTGGGGATGCCGCCAGCGGATCAGGGCCTCGAATCCCTCCAGGCTCTCGTCGGCGGTGGAGACGATCGACTGGTAGAAGGCCGCAAACTCCTGGCGGTCCACCGCCTGGCGCAGATCGGACTCCAGCCGCAGCCTCTCTTCGGCCTGCAACTGCATCTTGCGATCGAACATCTCGGGGCGATCGCCACCCTGGCTGCGGGCCTGGGCCAGGGCGGTGTTGGCGTCGCGCAGCAGGTGCTCGGGGCGGTCATATCCGGTCTTGGAAACGGCGATCCCGATGCTGGCGGTGATCCGGCAGTGCTGATCGGCCACCCGGATCGGGTCGCGCAGGGTCATGGCGATGCGGTTGGCCACCCGGATGGCGTCGCTGATATGGCGGATATCGTCCAGGAGCACGCCGAAGCGGGCCCCTTCCAGCCGGGCCACGGTGTCCGAGGCCCGGCTGGCCAGTTGCAGGCGGCGTCCCACGTGGGCCAGCAGCCGGTTCCCCTCGGATTGCCCCAGACTGGCTGCCAGCAGATCGAACTGGTCGATGGCCACCACCAGGACGGCGAACTGGCTGTCCATCTTGCGGTTCACCCGGGCCAGCGAGCGCTCCAGGACATCGTGCAGGAGCTGGCGACCTGGAAGCCCCGTGGCGTTGTCGTACATCTGGGAGGTGGTGATGTCCGCCAGGGAGCCCGCCATCCGATAGGCCTGGCCGGTCTCGTCGCGCACGGCCAGGCCCCGGGCCAGGACCCAGCGATAGGTGCCGTCCTCGTGAACGACCCGGTGCTGGGACTCCAGGTGGGGGAGGAGGCCTCGGAGATGCTCCTGGATATCGCCCATGACCCTTTCGCGATCCTCGACGTGGATGCGATCGAGCCACTCGCGGGGAGAGGTGCCGACGGCATCCTCCTCGGCTCCCAGGATATGCTTGAAGCGCGGCGAGTAGTAGACCCGGCCGTTGCGGAGATCCCAGTCCCAGAGCCCCTCGTTGGCCCCGCGCACGGCCAGGGCATAGCGCTCTTCGCTCTCGCGCAACTGCCGGTCCATCCGCCGCAGGTGCATGTGGGTTCGCAGGCGGGCGATGGCCACCGGGACATCGACCGGCTTGGTGATGTAGTCGTTGGCCCCCAGTTCCAGGGCCTCCACCACGTCCGAGCTCTCGTTCTTGGCCGTGGCCATGATGATCGGCAGCTCGGTCAGGGTGAAGCGCTCGCGCAGGACCCGCAGGAGTTCCAGCCCGCCCATCCCGGGCATGATGATGTCCAGCAGGACCAGATCGAACTCCTGGTCCTTGAGCTTGTGGAGGGCCTCCTCGCAAGAGGCGACGGAGGTCGGATTGAATCCGTTCTCCTCCAGGTAATGGACCATGAGCAGCCGGTTGACGCCCTGGTCGTCCACCACCAGGATCCGTCCGGGGTCGGAGTTCAAGTTTCCATCCTCCGCAGACCAACTCTGGCACACCGAGAACTCTGGGCGGGGAACGACGCACAGGCCGGTTTTGAGCCCCCCTGAAAGGCAGCCATCGCCCCTTCCCACCTCGGGCGGGAATACGCCGAAGGAGGCGGGCCTCCCTGCCGGGACCCGGGCCGGATCGGGCTGGCAGGGGACCTGATCTGGATCATCCACCCGAAAGGCGAAGGGTGCTACACTCACCATGAAGAGGACGCGTGGGCGAACAAACAAGGTCCACTTGGCGGCTCGTCCGGGGAGTGAAACCTCCGGCAGTCACCCATCGACACAACGGAAACTGTGTCGACCCCGCGACCTCTTTACCGACGCCTCCGGATCTCGCAACCGGGGGCGTCCCGCTTTCTCCCGAGCAGAACAGGCCGGGCACACTCTCTCGGGCGCCAGGCACCTGCCGCTGGCAAGGTCCGGCATGGACGGTGCTGTCTTCCGGTCTCTCGTTCCACTGCTGCGGCCCTGGCTTCCAGGCCAGGGTTCCACTCTGAGGGGAGGCCAAGGCAGGACCCCCGGCGGAGATCCGCCGAGGGTCGGTGGGCGGCCCCGGGTTCAGGGGCTCAGCGCTCGGGCTCGGCCTGGAGGATCTCGTCTGCGGTCTGGACGTAGGCCTGACCCTTCTCGGTCACGATGCCGCCCGCGCGCATCATCTGTTCGCCCTCGGCCACCAGGCGCAGACCCTCGTGCTCGAGGTTTCGGGCCTTCTCGCGCAGGCGGAAGCCCTGCTCGGCGTCACCGCGCGCCTCTTCCAGAAGGCGGCGGGCCTCCAGGAGCATGGCCCGACCCCGGTTCTCCTTGCGGCGGCCCTGGATCTCCAGCGAGCGACCGTCCTGGAATTCCTCCAGGCCCTCCTCGGAGAGCGTGCGCCCGGCCGACTCGACCACGAAGCCGGACTGGATCTGGTCGATTCCCTGGTTCTCGTGGCGACGCCCCGTCTCTTCGCGCTGGCGGGCCTGACGGAACTTCTTCAGGGCGTCGCGCTCTTCGACGCGCGCGTCGGCCTCGCAGTCCAGGCCGTGGCGGATCTGGTCGATCCCCTGGCGCTCCTGGACGCGGGCCTGCTCTTCCACCTGGCGGCCCCGGTCGAAGAGCAGCATGCCCTCCTCCTGCAGGTCCTTGCCTGCCTGCTCGATGGCAAAGCCCCGATCCACGTCGGCGCGGCCCTCACCCACCAGGCGATTGCCCTCGCCCGAGAGGCGACGGCCCTCCTCGCGGTGGGACCGGGCGGCGCTCTTCAGGTCGCCGGCCATCAGGGTTTCGGAGGCGGCCTGGGCCCGCTCGGAGTTGGCCTGCCGGGACTCGCTCGCAGCCAGGGTCCGTTCGCCGGCAGCCGTGGCCACCAGCTCGTTGGCCTGGGCCTTCAGGGCGGCGGCCTGCGCCGCCTTGGCCTGGGACTCGGCCTGCAGGCGGGCTGCATACTGAGCCCACTCATTGGCCTGGTTCTGGATCTGGGAGGCCCACTGCAGCTCCTGCAGGCCCATCCTCTCCAGGTTCACTCCCGCCCAGTAGTAGAAGGGACACTGCTGCATCCAGCGGCCCCAGGCCTGGTCGTACATGCCTTTCTGGCGCCAGGCGGCGGCCTGCTGACCGAGCTGGTCGCGCATCACGAGGGCCTTGGACAACTCTTCGGACTCGCGGGCGGCTTCCGCCTCGAGGGCGGCGGCCTTCTGCAGGAGGGCCTGGGCCCGGGTCTCGGCCTGGGTCGCGCGACCCTCGCGGATCGTGGCCGAACCTTCCAGGCGCTCGGCCTTGCCCAGGCGGACCTCGACGGAGGCCTCCAGCAGATCCGCCTGGTGGGAGAACGCGGCGGCCTGGTCCAGCTCGACCTTGCCCTGGGCGGACTTCTGCAGCCCTTCGTCGATCTTGCGGCGTCCCTCGGACTTGAGGTAGCTGGCCTGCTCCTCGCGGCCCAGGCCCTCCGAGAGCCGATCCATCCCGCGCTGTTGGCGGCGTTCGCCGACGGCTTCCTGCCTCAGACCCTGGCCCACCTCGGCGCGACCCTGGTCCTTGTGGGCCTCGGCGCACTCCTCGCGATCGAAGAGGCGCTCCAGGCGATCGACCTGCCGGGCCTGGGCCGCTTCGGCCCGACCCTCGCGGGTCAGCCCTTCGGCGACGCGCGCGGCTCCGCGGTCCTTCTGGGCCTCGCCCAGGTCCTGCAGGTCGAGCCCCACGCGCAGGGTCTCCAGGCCCTCGCGCGTCAGGACTTCGCCGGCGTCGGCCAGACGGCCGCCTTCCTGGATCCTCTCCATGCCCCGGCGCTCGCGTGCGCGGTTCTGCCGGGTGGCCTGACGGGCCTGGGCCTCGAGTTCGCGGCCGCGGGTCTCCTCCTGGCTGGCCTCGGCCTGCCGGGCCACGCCGTCCTCCCGACGCCGGACGCCCCGGGCCTCCAGGTCCTCTCCTCGGGAAATCTCGGCCTGACCGGCCTCACGCAGGCGTTCGGCGGCTTCGAAGCGATCCTCGGCCTCCAGCAGCCCGGCCTTCCGGTCTGTCGGCAGGGGGCCGGCGGGGCGGGCCTGGGCGCTGGGAATCCGGGCGGAACTGGCGGACTGGATTTCCATCTGACTCTCCTACAGGGACGGACTGGAGCCCCGTCCCATGCTTGCTCTTCTGAGTCTAGCACCCGCAGGTCCGGGGTTCTTTGCCGTTGTGTGAACCGGAACCCAGACCGGGCCCGGACCTCAGGGCCCTGAGGGCGATTCCGGCGGGGCCGCCGGCCGCTCCGTCCCCGGGTCGGGGTTCTCCGGAGGCTCGCCTGGCCCGGCCGGAGTCGTCGGCTCTTCCTCAGGAGTCCCGGCCGGCTCGGCAGGGGCTTCCCACAGCGGGAAGCCGAACGGCCTGGCGAAGAGGTCGGGTCGGGTCCGGAAGCGGCGAGCGAGCTCGCGGATCCGGTCGCGCAGGAGATGCAGGTCGGAGAGGATCGCCGAGAGCAGGAAGGATCGGGCCTCGCGCTCGCGGCCTCGAGCCAGCAGGGCCTGACCCAGGCCATAGTGGGCTTCGGGAAACTTCTCGAAGCCCGCCAGGGCCTCGCGCCAGAGCTTCTGGGCGTCTTCGAAGCGGCGCAGCATCAGGGCGCAACGGGCCAGGTAGTGCAGCACGTAGGGGTTGGTGCCGTCGGTGCGGCGCGAGTCTTCAAAGCAGGCCTGGGCCTGCGTCACCCAGGCCACGGTCCTGGAACCGGGGACCTGGTCCCGGTCGCGATCATGCTCGGCCACCGAGAGCAGGGCCTCGCCCAGGTGGTAGGAGGCTCGGAAGGCTTTGGGGTCCTTCTCGCGGGCGGCGCGGAGCTCGGCCAGGGCGCTCAGCATCTCGGGCAGGCGCTCCTCGAGCGGCAGGCTCCAGGCGGACTCCAGGCGCTTGCGCCCCCGGCGCATCTGGAGCCAGGCCGGCCCGTCGGGCGGGACCGGCTCGGGGGGGGAGGCCTCCGCTTCCAGCGACTCGGGAAGCTCTCGGGGCAGCAGACGCTTCTCCAGGGCCACGACCAGCCGGCCCAGGGCCGGTGGCGAGACCGTCAGGTCGAAGACCTTCTTGCTCCCCTCCGGGCACAGGACCTTCAGGGCCTCCTCCAGGCGCCCCTCGCCCAGATAGCGCAGAGCCTGGACGGTCGGCACCGCCTGGTTGCCCGGCGAGAGGTTCCGGGCCGCCCACCAGTCCCTGCGGGCCAGCTCCCATTCGCCCAGATCGCAGCAGAGCAGGGCGCGGAAGAGGTGCAGGGCGGGATTGGAGACCAGGTCGGCCTCGGCCGCACCCAGGGCGCGCCGGGCCGCCGGGGTGTCGCCCAGCTCCATCTGGGCCAGGGCGATCTGCAGCCAGGTGGTCCCTCGCGGGCCGGCCGCCTCGGCCCGGGCCAGGAGGTTTCGGGCCTCGTCCCAGTTGCGCTCGCGAAGCCGGGAAAAGGCCTGGTCGGTGAATCGGCGGGCGGTGCTCAGGGTGGTTCCTCCGGGGTCGTGTGCTTGGCCCCACCGATTCTGTCCACCCGCCCGGTCCCCTGCCAGGAGAAGGGCCTGGGGCGCGGATGCGCAGACGTGGTGGGCGCACGCGCGGCCCCGGGAGGCGCGGACCGCCCTCCGTCTCGCGTCCGCGCCGTCTCCTGCATGTTTCGCAGGAGGTTCCCGGGAAACATGCAGGGGAACCCGGCAAGGCGGTGGGCAGGCTTCAGGCGGGTGCCTGGCGCCATGCGGGGGAGCGCCCCGCTCCGGCGAAGTGGGGGACCGCGTCGGTCGCGACATCGGGTGAGGGAGGCAGCATGGCACGCTTCAACGTGGAGGTTCCGCACGGCCTGGGGGCCGCAAGGGGCAAGGCCGCCCTGGAAGGCCTGATCGGGCAGATGATGTCCCGTTTCGGCCAGAGCGTCGGGCCGGTCGAACAGAGCTGGCAGGGAAACCAGTTGAGCTTCCGACTGGAGGTCAAGGGCTTCCAGGTCTCGGGTCAGGCCACGGTGGGGGAATCCCGGGTGGCGGTCACCGGCGATTGTCCCTGGCTGGCCCGGGGTGCCCTGGAGTCCGGGCTGCGCGAGGAACTGGGTCGGGCCTTGAAGGGCTGAGGCGCACGCCACCCCAAGCCTTCGCCCGGGTGATTCTCGTCACGAACTGGCGAAGAAGCCGCAGGTTCATGCGGCAAGCCAGGCTCTTTTTCGGAAATTTTCAAGGTCATCATTATTTAACAGACCTGGGGAGCAACCTGTGCTAAGGTAGCCCGGGGGGGAAGCCCCATGGAATCTTCTCTGGAGAGTCGCGGAGGCACCGTGGAGGTCCGTCCATCCAAGCTCGAGGCAGCTCAATCGATCACCGGGACCTCCGGTGTGGTCTCTTCGCATTCCGGGACGGGCGCCCGGAAGATCGAGACGGCCATCCTGCCGGCCGACGCCTTCCACCCCACCGGTGCCCGGCCGGTCGAGGCGACTCCCCTGAGGGAGCTCACCCAGGATGCGCCCACCCTGCTCGTGGCCTTGGAGGACCCGAGTCGCCCCGAGCAGGTTCCCGATACCCTGCCGCTGCTCGAAGAGACCTCTTCGACGCCCGCCCCCGCTCGGAACCCAGGAGGCCTGACCCTCTCGGAAGCCATCCGTCAGGCCGCCTCCAGCCCGCAGAAGCCCTTGCCGCGGAAGCAGGCGGATTCCATGCAGATCCCCGAGGTGCGCGTCGGGGAACCCGTGGTCCGTCCCCGGCAGACCTCGACTCCGGCTGCTCCCGCCCCGGTAGCTTCCGCTGAAGCCCAGGCACCCGCCTCGCCAGCGCCGGCCGCCCCGGTCCCCGTCGCGGAGACTCCGGCCGCCCCGGCCCCGGTGGCTCCCGCTGAAGCCCAGGCGCCCGCCTCGCCAGCGCCGGCCACGAAGCCGGCGGCTCCCATCGAACTTCCCGAGCTTCGCCCCACCCTGGCTGCCCGGGCCATGCGGGCCCTGCGCCAGGTGGAGAACACGCTGCTCCGGGCCATCGGCAAGGGCGACCCCGTCCTGGACCTGCAGCCTGAGCTCGAGGCCATCAACCGCCTGGGGCCCCAGATGCAGGCTCTCTCGAATGAGGAGCTCAGGGCCAGGACGGATGAGTTCCGGGCCAGGCTGGCTGGCGGAGAGAGCCTGGACGATCTGCGCATCGAGGCCTTTGCCGTGGCCCGCGAGGCGGCGTTCCGAACCACCGGCATGCGCCCCTTTGATGTCCAGGTCCTGGGAGCCCTGGCCTTGGGCCAGAACCAGATCGCCGAGATGAAGACCGGAGAGGGCAAGACCCTGACCGAGGTCCTGCCCGTCTACCTCAACGCGCTGGCTGGCCAGGGCGTGCACGTGGTGACCGTGAACGAGACCCTGGCCCAGAGGGACTGCGAGTGGATGGGCCCGGTCTTCCAGAGCCTGGGCCTGTCGGTGGGGCTGGTCAACGAATCGATGTCGCCCGAGGAACGCCGGGCCGGCTACCAGGCGGACATCACCTACATGACCAACGCGACCCTGGGCTTCGACTATCTGCGCGACCAGACGGTCCACTCGCCCTCCGAGCGGGTCCAGCGGCCGCCGTTCTATGCCCTTGTGGACGAGGTGGACGAGATCCTCATCGACGAGGCCCGGACGCCCCTGATCCTCTCCACGCGGGACAAGCCGGCCGAAGGGGAGTACCGCCTCTTCGCCGAGATCGTGGCCGACATGAGCCCGGGAGTCCACTATCAGGTGGACCGCAAGAAGAATCAGGCCTGGGCCACCGAGGAAGGCCTCAAGAGGGTCGAAGCCCGCTTGGGCGTGGAGAACCTGTATTCCGAGGAGAACCTCGAGAAGGTCGCCCACCTCCAGAAGGCCATCGAGGCTCGGGGCCTCTTCGTCCGGGATCGCGACTACGTCGTGACCGATGGCAAGCTCATGATCGTCGACGAGTTCACGGGTCGGGTCATGGAGGACCGTCGCTACAACGATGGCCTGCATCAGGCCCTGGAGGCGCGCGAGGGTCTGGAGATCCAGGCCGAACAACGCACCCTGGCCTCGATCACCTATCCCAATCTCTTCCGGCGCTACCCCCGCCTGGCGGGCATGAGTGGGACCGCCCTGACCGAGGAGAAGGAATTCCAGACCCTGTACGGTCTGAGCGTGGTTCCCATCCCCACCAACAAGCCGGTGATCCGGATCGACCAGCCGGACCTGGTCTTCCGGACCCAGCAGGAGAAGTTCGCCGCCGTCCTGGACCAGGCCGAGAACCTGTTCTGCGAAGGCCAGCCCGTCCTGATCGGGACCCGCTCGATCCAGGTCAACGAGTATCTCTCCGGGCAGCTCGCCGCGCGGGGCATCCCGCACCAGGTCCTCAATGCCAAGAGCGTCCAGGACAACACCGAGGCCGAGAACGAGATCCTGGCCGGGGCGGGACGTTCGGGAATGGTCACCCTGGCCACCAACATGGCCGGGCGTGGGGTGGACATCAAGCCGGATCTGATCAACTACAAGAAGCTCGCCATCGAGATCTCCGAGCGCACCGCCCGGGGCGAGGCGGTGGTCGTGGACCTGGCCAAGACCAAGGAGGCGGAGGCCCTGGCCAGTTGGCTGGAGATGGGGCAGATCCCGGCCACCATCGTGGAAGACGAGGCCCCCGCCCCGGGTCCCGGCGAGGCCCTGCTGCGCGTCGGGGTCTCTGCGGACGCGCCCGCTTCAGCCGTCTGCCTGAAGGGCAGCGACTACCCCACGGGCGGACTGTACGTCCTGGGAACCGAGCGCCACGACTCCAGGCGCATCGACGACCAGTTGCGCGGACGCGCCGGCAGACAGGGCCAGGTGGGAGCCTCACGCTTCTACGTCTCCTTCGAGGATGACCTGTTGCGCCACCACGCCGGGCCCAGTGCCGCGGCCCTCCTGGACCGCCTGGGCGTACCCCGGAACCAGGGCACCTCCGATCCCCTCGTCGGCAAGCTCGTGCGAACGGCTCAGGAGGCCGTCGAGAACCATCACTTCTCGACGCGCAAGGACACCACGCGCTTCGACCAGGTGCTCAACAAGCACCGCGAGGTCTTCTATGGCGACCGCGAGCAGATCGTGGAAGGGGAGGACCTGCGCGAACAGGTCCTGGACTGGGGAGCCGCGTGGCTTGCCGCCGAGCTCCTGGGAGGCCAGGATCCGCGCAAGGCGATCCCCCCCGAGGACCTTCCCGGTCGGCTCGAGCAGCTTGCCGAGGACCTGGGGGTTCCGCTCCCCGCGCTTCAGGTGGACAAGCCCGTCCGCGTGGACGAACTGGCCGACCTGATGCGCGCCGAACTGGAGGCGCGCTATGAGGTGATCGAAGAGCGCTTCGGGGCCCAGGCCCTGCGCGAGCAGGAACGCTGGATGACGCTCCAGGCCATGGACCGCAACTGGAGCGACCACCTGGATGCGCTGGCCGATCTGCAGCAGGGCATCGGCCTGGTGGCCTACGGCGAGCAGGACCCCTGGATCGCCTATCAGGAGAGGGCCTTCGAGCTCTTCACCGAGACCCGGGACTCGATCACCCGGAGCGTGGCGCAGGACCTCTTTGGAGAAGTCCTGCGCGAGGTTCCCCGGAACCCCTCCAACCCGGCCTGATCCCCTCAGGCCGGGCCGGGGGGCGAGTGGAACCCGGGGACCGGAAACCGGGTTCGAATGATCGCCATGAACCGACTCGACTGCTCCGACCGGCCTCCCCTCTGCTTTGCGGAGAGGACCCTCCCCCCCAAGCGGGAAGGGAAGGCCATGCCCAGGTTCGCGCGTCTCGTCCTGCTCTTCTTGCTGGCACTCTTCTCGTCGGGGGCGGCGGGCGCATCCGGGCCGGTGCGGGACGGTCCGGTCCAGGCCGAGCTGATCAGCGAGCTGGAGGCATGGAAGCCCGGGGCTGCCCAATGGGTGGGGCTGCGCCTGGAGATGGACCCGACCTGGCACACCTACTGGCTGAATCCCGGGGACAGCGGATTGCCCACCGAGGTCACCTGGAAGGCGCCCGAGGGCTTCCGTCTCGGCGAGCTGAACTGGCCCTATCCGCTGCGCGCCGAACTGGCGGGCCTGGTCAGCCTGGGCTATGAGGGCACGGTCCTGTTGCCGGTGCAGGTGCAGGTGCCTGCAGACCTTCCGGCGGGCGGGCCGCTCACCCTCTCGGCCGAGGTCACCTGGCTGGCCTGTGCGGATGTCTGCATCCCCGGCCGGGCCAGCCTGGAGCTGACCCTGCCGGTGGACCCTCAGGCCCGACCCGGGCCTGCCGCCCCCCTCTTCGAGTCGACCCGGGCGGCCCTTCCCAAAGTGACGCCGGACCTGGAGGCCCGAGCCTGGTTGGAGGCCGGCTCGGTCATCCTGGAATTCCGGCTGCCTGCGGGGCTCGAGGCCGGAGAGGTCCTGGAGTTCTATCCCACCCAGGGCCTGGATCTGGATCTGGCGGCCCCCCAGAGGCTGACCCGGACCGATGAGGCTCTGCGCCTGGAACTGAGACGCTCGACCTTGAACCCCGAACCTCCCCGCTCCCTGCGGGGGATCCTGGTCCGCCCGGGAGCCGGAGGGTGGGCTTTGGCCCTGGAAGTCCCGGTGGAGGGAGAGGGGCCGGTGGCGCGGGTCCGCTCCTCGACCGGAGAGGTGCACAGCCTGGGGGCAGCCCTGCTCTTCGCCTTCTTCGGGGGCATGATCCTGAACCTGATGCCCTGCGTCTTCCCGGTGATCTCGTTGAAGGTCATGGGCTTCCTGGAGCATGGGGCCCAGGGCCGCTCGCAGGGGCTCAAGCAGGCCCTCCTCTTTGCCCTGGGAGTGCTGGTCTCGTTCTGGGTGGTGGCCGGGATCTTGTTGTTGTTGCGGGCCGGAGGCCAGCAACTGGGCTGGGGCTTCCAGCTCCAGTCCCCGCTCTTCGTGGTCTTGATGGCCTGCCTCTTCTTCCTCCTGGGACTGAACCTGGTGGGGGTCTTCGAGGTCGGCCTGGGCCTGACCCGGCTGGCGCAGGTCGGGGCCGACTCCAGGGGCTCGTGGGGTTCCTTTCTCAGCGGGGTCCTGGCCACCCTGGTGGCCACCCCCTGCACGGCTCCCTTCATGGGCTCGGCCATCGGATTCTCGCTGACCCAGCCCGCCTGGGCCAGCCTTGCGGTCTTCACCGTGCTGGCCGTGGGGATGGCGGCTCCCTATGTGCTGCTGGCGGCATGGCCGGGCCTGTTGCGTCGGCTGCCGCGGCCGGGAGCCTGGATGGAGACCTTCAAGCAGGCCATCTCCTTCCCGCTCTTCCTGACGGTGGTCTTCTTCGTCTGGGTCCTGGATCGGCAGGCCGGACCGGAATCCGCAGCGGCCCTTCTGACCGGCCTGGTCCTGCTGGGTGTGGCCGGATGGCTCTATGGTCGATTCTGGATGTCGGGCAGGTTTCTGCCCCGATTCCTGGCCGGGGTCTTCCTTCTGGCGGGTCTGGCGGTAGGCGCCCTGGGGGCCGAGCGCCTGGCCTCGGCGGCGACCGGGGCGGGGCAGGAGGATTCCTGGCAGACCTGGTCTCCCCAGGCGGTCGAGAGCCTCCTGGCCGAGGGTCGCCCGGTCTTCATCGACTTCACCGCCTCGTGGTGCCTGACTTGCCAGGCCAACAAGCAGGTGGCCCTGAACCGACCCGAGGTCCAGCAGGCGTTCCGGGATCGCCGGGTGGCCACCCTCCGGGCAGACTGGACCCATCGAGACGAGGAGATCACCCGGGCCCTGGCTTCCTTCGGTCGCAGCGGGGTGCCGCTGTATGTCCTTTATTCCGGGATCCCGGGCGAGGCTCCCCGGATCCTGCCGGAGATCCTGACCCCCGGCCTGGTCCTCCAGGCCCTCCAGGACCTTCCGACTCTTGATTGATGCAGAAAGGAGTCCTTGCCATGAAGAAGATCGTCCTCGTCACGATGGTCGTGCTCCTCGCAGGCCTGATCGCGTTCCTGATCATGCCGCGCTATCTGGCCTCGGCTCCCCCGGTGGATTCCCAGGCCGCGCTGGGAAAGCCGGCTCCCGACTTCCAGGTGCTGGATGTGAATGGGGAATCCGTGGCCCTGGGCGACCTGTCGGGCAAGTACGTGGTCCTGGAGTGGTGGAACCACGGATGTCCTTTTGTCGAGGCCTTGTATCGCGATGGAAAGATGCAGGCGCAGCAGAAGATGTGGACCGGGCGGGACGTTCAGTGGCTGGTGGTGTGCTCTTCAGCCCCCGGCAAGCAGGGCCACGTCACTCCTGAAGAGGCGATTCGGCTTCAGGCCGAGGCCAAGGGAGCACCGACGCGGATCCTCCTGGATCCCGACGGCCGCCTGGGGGGCCTGTACGGAGCGCGGACGACGCCCCACATGTTCGTGATTGACCCGCAGGGCGTGCTGATCTACGCTGGCGCCATCGACGATCGGGGTTCCAGGAACTACGTCGAACAGGCCCTGAACGAAGCCTTCGAGGGGCGGCCGGTTTCGGAACCCTTGACGGTTCCCTATGGTTGTTCGGTGAAGTATGGGGCGGACCCAGGCGAGACGAGGAGGTAGAAATGAAGGTACAGACCCATGGAGCGCTCAACCCGGAACTCTGCGGACGGCCTCTGGAGCTGGCCCCAGGCCGGGCGGTGGTGGAGATGGAAGCCTCGGTCGCCATGGCTGCCGACGAACGGGGCCTGGTGCACGGAGGCTTCCTCTTCGGGCTGGCCGATCACGCCGCCATGCTGGCGGTGAACCACCCCAACGTGGTCCTGGCCTCGGCCGATGTGCGCTTCATGAAGGCCGTCCTGGTGGGGGATACCCTGCGGGCCGAAGCCTTCCTGAAGGGAGAGGAGCGCCTGAGCCGGACCGTCGAGGTGGTGATCCGCAGAGGGCAGGAGCCGGTCCTCTCCGGAACCTTCTCTTGCCGGGTTCCCGAGAGGCACGTTCTCGAGCCCTGAACTTCGGCCCCTCTCGGGGAGGACCCCGGGCCCTGCCGCCTGGTTGAAGGGCCAGGGCCCGGGTCAGGCCTTGGCGATTTCCCGAGCCAGGGCCTCGGCCTTGAGGACATTCTCGCGGATCAGGTCGCATCCGCCCTGCCAGAATTCGGCCCGGGCGATGTCGATGCCCAGTTCCGCCAGCATCTCCTGAGGGCGGCGCGAACCACCGGCGGCGAGCAGGTCGAAGTAGCGCCCCTGGAAGGCAGCGCCTTCCTTCCGGTAGCGCGCATAGAGCGACAGGACCAGCAGCTCTCCGAAGGCGTAGGCATACACGTAGAAGGGCGTCTGGACGAAGTGGGGGACGTACAGCCAGGTCCAGCGGTGATCCTCACCCAGGGTCAACGAGTCGGCAAACATCTCCTGCAGGCTCTCCTGCCAGATCCGGTTCACCGTCTCCAGATCCAGTTCGCCCTTCTCACGACGAAGGCCGTGCACGCGTTGCTCGAAGCGGAACATCGAGACCTGCCGGAAGACCGTGGCGAAGGTGTCCTCCAGCTTCTCGGCCAACAGGGCCAGGCGAGCCCGCGGGGATTCCAGGCGCGCCTGGAGCTTCTCGAAGACCAGCATCTCGGCGAAGGTGCTCGCCGTCTCCGCCAGGGGCAGCACAGGGCTGTAGTTCAGCAGGGTCTGGCTGCTGGCCAGGCAGTCGTGCAGCCCGTGGCCCAACTCGTGGGCGAGGGTCATCACGTCGCGAGGCTTGCCCGTGAAGTTCATCAGGACGTAGGGGTGCTTGTCGGGCGTCACCCCGGCGCAGAAAGCCCCGCCTCTCTTCCCGGGGGCCGGAGCCGCGTCGATCCAGTTCCGCTCGAAGAAGGGCCGGGCCAGTTCTGCGAAGCGGGGTGAGAAGTCCTCGAAGGCCTCCAGCACGATTTCGCGGGCCTCTTCGAAGGAGAGCCCGGCCCGTTCGGAGAGCAGGGGGGCATAGCGATCGTAGTGCCACAGGCTCTCCAATCCGAGGAGGCTCCTCTTGAGCTGGTAGTAGCGGCGGACCAGGTCGTAGTTGGAGACCACCACGTCCACCATGGTGTCGACGGCCTCATCGGGGATCTCGTTGTCGAGGTTCCGCGAGGACTCGGGGCGCGAGAATCCGCGCAGGCGGTCCATGACCTGCTTCTCCTGCAACAGGGTGTTGAAGGTGAAGTGCAGGGGATGGGCATGGTGTTCCAGGGTCTGTCCCAGGACCTCGGAGGCCTGGCGGCGGACCTGGCGGTCCGGGTCGTAGAGAAGGGCCAGCAATTCGCTCTGGGTCAACTCGCGGACCTGCCCCTTCCTCTCCAGGGGGTACTTCATGCGCGAGGTCAACTCGGTGAAGAGCCTTCGGAAGGCCCGACCCCGGCAGTTGGCCGTCTCTTCGAGCACCTTCTCTTCGGGTTCGCTGAGATGATGGGAAGCCAGTTCCCGTTCGTGCTCGAGGTAGTGGCGGTACTCGAGCAGTTCCGGTGCGCAGACCAGGCCTGTCCAGGTCGATTCGGGAACCCGTCCGATCTCCAGGTCGAAGAAGATCAGGTGCGTGGCGATCGAACTGGCCATCTCCCGGGTCCTCTGGACCAGGGCGCCGCGGCGCGGATCGGTCGTGTCGGTCGAGAAGAGCAGGCTGGCATAGGACTGCGGCAGGATCGCCAGGCGCTGGAGGGCCTCATATTCTTCCAGGGCCCGGCGCAGGTCCCCGGCCTGAAGGTCTTCGGTGGCCACGCGCCCCCGCCATCGCTTCTCGAAGTCCAGGGCCCGCTGCCGGGCGGCGTGCAGGTCGGCCTCGATCCTGGGGTCTTCCGGACCTTCGTACAGGTCCGAAAGGTTCCAGGTGGGCAGGGTCTCGGATTCTTGGTTCATGGCGGGTTCCTCCGGATCGGGGGGATACTTCGCCGCCAAGGCGAGGTCCCTGCAGGGGCTCGAGGTCCCTGCAGGGGCTCAGGCAAGCTTCGCGGAATCGGCGCACCCGTGAATCCATCGACTCGGGTCTTTGCCACCATGCTCCTGGGGGGGCGTCGGGAACCCTTCCTGGCCGCCTGCCTGGCGAGCCTCGAGGGAGCCGTCGACTTGCTGGTGGTCGATCTCAACGGTTCCTGCCCCGAGAACGAGCGCGATCTGGAGCGCTCGGCTCTCCAGGTCTCCGGCCGCCTGCGCGTCGAGGCGCGGCCCTTCACCAATTTCGCCGAGGCGCGAAACCATGCCCTGGGGATGCTTCCACCCGGTGAGGGATGGGTCTTGAAGGTGGACGCCGACGAAGTCCACGATCCTGAAGGCCTGGCCCTCCTGACCCGAGGGATCCTGCCGGTCCTGCCGGACTCGGTCGGGATCCTGGATGCGTGGCAGCTCCAGTTCATGCAGTCCTTCCGCTACGTCGACGGCCTGGAGCGCCGACACGACTGGTTCCTCAGGAGGACTCCCGAGCTGGCCTGGTCCGGAGGGGTCCACGAACAGGTCCTGGGGGTTCGCGGTCGGCGTCTGGCGGCACCCTACATCTATGGCCACTACGGATACGTCCGGGAGCCCGGCGAGGTGCTGGCCAAGTGGAAGCACTACGCCCGGCTCGGAGACCGCAGCTATGATCCGGAGGAACTGGACCGGGCGGTGGCCGAGGGCTACCTGGACGAGCAGGCTTCCCGCTGCCTGCGCCATCGCGGGGGGCACCCCGAGGCCCTGGCCTCTGTGCGTGAGGAACTCGAGGCCGGCCCCTCCCACGTAGCCCGCTTCGATCGGCTGATGGAGGCCCGCGGCCGGGTCCCCGGACTGCCGCGTTGGCGAACCCGTCTGCGCATTCTCTGGCGGGCCCTGGCCCTGGCTCGGGTCCTGCCTGCCCAGGGGCGTTCGACGGTGCTGAAGTTGGCCGCGCGCTTGAACCGGGTGATCTGAAGCAGCCGTCCTGGCAGGTTCCCCTGGCGGATCGTCGAAGCCCCGCGCCCATGCGCGTGACGATGCTCCTGGCCGACGCCGCCCAGGCCCTGGGCGGCAAGCTCTACATCCTGGGCGGTGGCTGGACCCAGATGGGTCCCCATCCCACCCCGTTCGCCATCGCCATGAAGATCGAGGTCCCGTGGGATCAGGCCAATCGCCGCCACGAGTGGAGACTCCGCCTGGTCGACGAGGATGGCGCCCCCGTGAGCCTGCCGGTCCGTGAAGGCGAGAGTCGCCCCCTGGAGATGGGGGCCGGCTTCGAGGTGGGGCGTCCCCCGGGCCTGGTCCCCGGGGTTCCGCTGGATTTCCCGTTGGTCATCCAGTTCGGGGTCTTGCCGCTTCCGCCGGGCCGGCGCTATGAGTGGATCCTGGAAATCGACGGGCGCGGCGACCCCCACTGGCGCCTGGCCTTCAGCACCCGAGGCCCCGAAATCGGCCCCTGAGACCCGCTTTGAGAGGGTCTCGCGGTTCATGCCGGGAGACGCTCCGGCCGGACGGGGAGTCCAGGGAAATCCTGGGAACTCGCGCGCAGGAGCGCCCGGGTCCTTGTGGCCCGGTCTGCTCCTTCAGGAGACTATGAGAGAGGCGGTCCGCAGGACCTGCAATTCGATGAATGAGATGATGTCGGCTTCGGCTCGGCCCCTCGTCCTGGTGGCGACTCCTGAGGATTCACCCGGCCACGCCCTGGCTCGGAGCCTCGAAGAGACGGGCATTCCCCTGCAGGTCACCACGACCTTCGAGTCCACCCTGGAGGCCATGGGGCCGGGGTCCTGCCATGTCCTTCTCCTGGACAGCCTGCTTCCCGGCCCGGCCGGCCTGGATGTCCTGGGCGAGATCCGCCGACGTCTGCCTGGCGGGGACCCCTCCCTGATGGTGCTGGCCAATCCCGCCGCGGGGATGGGCCTGGCTGAGGCCCTGGAGCGGGGAGCCGAAGACGGCATGGCCCTTCCGGTCTCGGCCCCCGTGGCGGCCGCCCGCCTGAGGGTCCACATCCGCATGATCGAGGCGGCGCGCCGCCTGCGACACACCGAGGAGCGCTTCTCGCTGCTCCTCACCGGAAGCAACGAGGGCCTCTGGGACTGGGACCTTCGGACCGACACGGTCTATTTCTCTCCTTTCTGGAAGCAGTTGCTCGGCCTGGAGGATCACGAGGTGGGGGAGGCCCCCTCGGAATGGTTGGATCGGGTCCACCCCGAAGATCGCGAGAGGGTCCAGGAAGAGCTCCAACAGCACCTGGCCGGTCGCTCGGCGAACTTCGCCAGCCAGCATCGCCTCCAGCATGCCGATGGAAGTTATCGTTGGATGGTGCTGCGGGGCGTAGCGCGCCGGGAGGAGGAGACCGGCCAGCCTCTGCGCATCGCGGGGACCCTGGCCGATGTCACGGCCAGCCGCCTGTATGACGCCCTGACCGGTCTTCCCAACCGCACCCTGATGCTGGACCGCGTCGAACGGGCCATCGCCCGCGCCCGGCGGAAGTCCGAGCTGATCTTCGCCCTCCTGGTGGTCAGCCTGGATCGCTTCGAGGTGGTGCAGACCCAGCTCTCCGAGCACGAGATCCGGACCGTCCTGGCCACGGCAGGCAAGCGCCTCCAACAGCTCATGCGCACGGCCGACACGGTGGCCCGCCTGGAAGGGCCCAACTTCGCCATCCATCTCGACGAGATCCGCCATGTCAGTGACGCCCGGCGCGTGGCCGGACGCGTGGCCGAGGCCCTGGGCGCCCCCATCGAGCTGGGGGGACGCGAGTTCCGCCTCTCGACCAGCATCGGGATCGCCTTGAGCGTGACGGGCTACGAACGCCCGGAAGACATCGTCCGGGATGCCTTCGTGGCCATGAACCAGGCTCGCGCCGGCGGCGGGAACCGCCAGGAGATGTTCGACCAGAAGATGCAGTCCGAGGTCGAATTGCGGATGCGGCTGGAGGCGGATCTGCGCCGGGCCCTGGAACGCAACGAGTTCCAGGTCTTCTATCAGCCGATCGTCTCGCTGGAGACCTGGCGGATCTCCGGCTTCGAGGCGCTGGTCCGTTGGCGTCATCCCGAGCGCGGCCTGGTCTCCCCGGCCGAGTTCATCCCCGTGGCCGAGGAGACCGGCCAGATCGTCCCCATCGGCGAGTGGGTCCTGCGCGAGTCCTCCCGCCAGATGAAGCACTGGCAGGAGGAGCATCCTGAACTGGACCTCTCGATCAGCGTGAACCTCTCGGGCCGGCAGGTGGCCGAGCCCGACCTGGTCGACACGGTGGCTCGGATCATCGACGAGACCGGCCTGCGCCCGGGCAGCCTGAAGCTCGAGCTGACCGAGACATTGCTGATGCACCATTATGAGGGGGCCATCCAGAAGATGCATGACCTTCGCGACATGGGCATCAAGTTGAGCATCGACGACTTCGGGACGGGTTATTCCTCGCTGAGCCACCTGCATCGCTTCCCCATCGACTTCCTGAAGGTCGACCGCTCCTTTGTGGGACGCGTCGGCCAGGATGCCCGCGAGTCGGAGATCGTCCGGGTCATCGTGGGATTGGGGCGGAACCTGGGCATGAAGGTGATCGCCGAAGGGGTCGAGACCTCCGAACAGGCTGGCTTCCTGCGGGATCTCGAGTGCGAGTTCGGGCAGGGCTACTACTTCGCCCGCCCCCTGGATTCGGAGGCCGCCGGCGCGCTTCTGCCGCACGCGGTCCGACCGGTGGAATCCGAAGAGGGGATCTTCCTGGTTCCCCGGTCCCCCGCGCCCTCCGCCTGAGGCGGGCCGAAGGACCCCCGCAAAGGCAGGAAATCATGTCACCGCGTCGTGCCCTCGTGGCTCTCCTCGCCCCGGGGGGGGCGGCAGCCTTGGCCTGGTGGATGGCCCGCTCCGAGGCGGCCGAGCCCTTCCGCCAGGCCTCCTGGGTTTCGGAGGCGCCCTACCTGATCCTGGCGCTCCTGGCTCTTCTCGGTGCCTTCTTCCATCGCACCCACCTGGTCTACGTCGCCGGATTGCTGGCCGGGACCTTTGCGGCCCTGCAGGGTCTGGTTCCCGAGGCGCCCAGGGTCCTTCCGCTCCTGGTGGCCCTGGTTCCCTGGAACCTGCTGGTCTTCATGGCGGACAATCCGCCGTCCCTCCTCTCGGCCAGCGGATGGCTCCGCCCCGGTCTCGTGGCCCTGCAGGCCTTTGTCCTGCTGGGCCTGGCCCGTCCCGCCTTGTGGATGGAGTTCACCGGGGGCCTCGAGGCCCCGCCTGCGGAGCTGGCCCTGGCCCTGGGCCGCTCGATCCTGCCGCCGGGCCTTCCCTGCGTTTCCCCGGCGTGGCTGGGATGGGGGCTGGCAGGAACCCTGGCCGGCCTTCGCCTCCTGGTTCGGCCCGATCCCTTCCGGGCCGGCACCCTGATCTGTCTGCTGGCCGTGGCGGGAGGCTTCCTCGTTCGGGAGGACCCCGGCGCCTGCGCCTGGTCCTTCCTCGGGGCTGGACTGGCCCTGGGGGCGTCCCTGGTCCAGCACTCCTACAATCTGGCCTACGTCGACGAATTGACCGGGCTTCCCGGTCGACGCGCGCTCCAGGAGGCCATGGGGCGTCTGCGGGGTCGCTATGTCCTGGCCATGCTGGACGTGGACCACTTCAAGAACTTCAACGATACCTATGGGCACGACGTCGGGGACCAGGTCCTGCGGCTGGTCGCCTCCCGGGTGCGACGGGCCTCCGGGGCGGGGCACCCCTTCCGCTATGGCGGGGAGGAGTTCACGCTGGTCTTCCCGGGAAGGAGCCTGGAGGACGTGCTGGAGACGCTCGAAGAGGTGCGTCGCGCCGTGGAGGAGACCCCGATGGTGCTGCGTGCCCCGGACAGGCCCCGACGGAAGCCTTCGGCCCAGGGGGGGCGCTCCCGCGGAAGCCGCCACAAAGTCACCCTGACCATCAGCATCGGGGCGGCCACCCCGGGCCCGGAGGCGCGAAGTCCCGCGCAGGTGCTCAAATGCGCCGACCAGGCCCTGTATCGGGCCAAGCAGCAGGGGCGCAACCGGGTCTGCGCGGCGGGCTGAGTCCGACCGGCAGAGAGGGGACTCCGCCGGGAGGCGCCGCGAAGGAAGGGCGGCTCAACTCGTGGCGTAGGAGTGCAGTCCGCCCAGCAGCAGGTTCACGCCCAGGTAGGTGAAGAGCACCACCAGGAAGCCGATCACCGCCATCCAGGCGCTGGGGAGACCGCGCCAGCGCGTGAACTGCCGGGCGTGCAGGTAGCCGGAATAGAAGAGCGTCGTGATCAGGGCCCAGGTCTCCTTGGGATCCCATTGCCAATAGGTGCCCCAGGCCTTCTGGGCCCAGATCGCCCCGGTGATCAGCACCAGGACCATGAAGGGGAAGGCAAAGGCGATGGTGCTGTAGATCAGCCTGTCCAGGAAATCCAGCGCGGGCAGGCGCTCCATCCAGGAGGGGGGCGTGGGCTTCGTCTCCAGGGAATGGCGCAGGATGTAGAGCAGGCCCAGCCCTCCTGCCACCGCGAAGGCCCCATAGGCCAGGATTGCGGCGGCCACATGGTAGACCATCCAGGGGGAACGCAGGGCAGGCATGAGCGGTTCGATCCGGGCATCCAGGGTCGAGGCGTAGCCCAGGGCCGAAAGCAGGATCGGCAGGACCACCACGCCCGCGGCGGGAGTCCGGCGATTCAGTTGCACGACCAGCAGGCAGACGGCGGTTCCCCAGGCGAAGATGGCCAGGGATTCGTACAGGTTGGAGAACGGGGCGCGTCCAGCCGCCACGCCTCGAGCCGTCAGGCTGAGGGTCTGCACGGCCAGGCCCGAGGCCAGGGCAGCCAGGGCCAGGCGCTCCGTCAGACGGGACCCGGTCGACATGTGGACCCCGTACAGGACCAGGCTGATGAGGTAGATCAAGAACGCGATCTGGAAGGTGGGGCCCTCAAGCGGGTGCATGGCGGTCCTCTCCGGTGGGTTCGCCGTCCTGCCCCAGGCGCTTGAGCAGCCTGGAAGGCAGATCTCCGGGATCCCGGCCTGGAGGCCCGGGCACCCCGGCGACCAGGCAGAGCGTCCCTTCAGGGGACTCGGTCAGGACCACCCGGATTCGGCGGTGGGCGATATAGAAGGCCATTCCCAGCCCCAGGGTGGCCAGGAGGAAGCCGGCCACCACCAGGGGGTACCCGGGATCGTGGCGATACTGGATCCCCGCGTAGACGGACATCCCGGCGAAGCTCAGGACGGATCCGTCCGAGGCCTTCAACTCGCGACCGGGGACCAGCCAGCCCAGGGGGTGGAATTCCTGGGAGCCCCGGTGGAAGTCGGGATTCTCGAAGACGGCCACGGCCGGGGCCAAGGGAAGGGTGGAGACGGGGTAGACCAGGTCCCCCTCCAGGCGGGCCTGGGGGATCAGGTCCTGGACTCCGAAGGCCGAACTCGAGCCCTGGGGGGGCAGGACTGCGCTCCAAGGCTCGACGTGGCCCTGGGCGTCGGTCTCCACCCGCCAGATCCGGACGTGGCCCTGGGCGTCGGTGCGTTGGATCCGGAAGCCGGCCAGGCCGTAACCGGCCTGGTAGAAGGTCGTCGCGCCGTACTCCAGCGGGGAGTTGACCCGGATGGTCTGGCGTCGCAGCGTGTTGCCTTCCGAATCGAGAAGCTCCAGATCGCTGGAGAAGTCCAGGGGGCGGCCGGTCTCATCCCCGAGGACCACGAACCGGTGCAGTTTGAGGCTCAACCCCGTGGAGGTGCCCGGCCGACCTCGGGTGACCTGCTGGGTCGTCCCCTCCAGGAGTTTCAGGTAGCCTCCGTAGCTCCAGCCATGCCAGTTGCCTGCCAGGGCGCCCACAAAGACCAGGAGCAGCCCCAGGTGGGCCCAGGTGGAGCCCCAGAGGCGCCAGCGTCCCCGTTCGGCGTAGTAACTGACGGCACCGTCGGCCTCGGCCCGGCGCACCGAAAGCCCGAGGCGGCGCAGGGCGGCCTCGACCCGGGAGGAGGCCTCCCGAAGCCCTTCCGGGAGCTTCAAGGTCCGGGCGATTCCCTCCAGGTCCTCCCCGGACATGGCCACCTTCAGGCCCCGATCCTCGCGGCGCAGGCGGCGGACCCGACGCACCGAGGAGATCGCCAGGTTCAGGCACAGGAAGGCCAGGACGCCCAGGAATCCCGGTGAGGTGTAGAGATCGTCCAGGCCCAGGAAGACCACCAGGTGGGCCCAGCGCCCCAGGAGGTGGTGGTATTCTTCGGGAGGACGCCCCTGGGGCAGCACGGTGCCCACCGAGGCCAGCACCGCCCAGACGAACATCAGCAGGACCGCGAAACGGGCCCCGCCGAGGACCGACACGGGGTCCCATCCACGCGGGTCCGGGGGGGGCGACGAGGGTCTTGGATTCACAGTGACGATTCTGGAGGCGGGCGGGCAGGGGTCCAATGATCCATATCAGACCGGTCTCGACCGGCGCGAGCCGGGAGTCCCGGGATCAGCTCTGGACCCGAAAAATGAAGAACCCCTGCCGGTCGGGGGGGGGCACCCGGCAGGGGTCGCTTCTGGACCTAGAATAGCCTTCTTCGAGTCTTGGGCCAAGAGACGATCCTCCTGCCCGGAATGGTAGATTCGTTCCATCCCGATTCCCGGTTCCGACCTTGGCCAAGGGCTCCAGGCGTGCTAGAATCGACGCGCCCTTCGGCTCCACCTCACCTTCGGTCCCCGACCACGGGGCAGGTGGAGCAAGGCCCGGACGAGAGGCGCCGTACCCGGTCAGGACAAGACGACGCCGTCGGATACACCACTCTCCTGATTGGGGGTGCCGGGCCATGCCTTGGCTTCTTCTGTTCGTTGCCGGTCTCCTGGAGGCCGCCTGGGCCGTCGGCCTGAAGTACACCGAAGGTTTCAGCCGACCTCTTCCCAGCCTTCTGACCATCCTGGGAATCGTGTTGAGCATGGGGCTCCTGGGCCTCGCCACGCGGGATCTGCCGATTGGGACCGCCTACGGCGTCTGGGTCGGAATCGGCGCCCTGGGCGCCGCCGTCCTGGGAATCTTCCTCTTCGGTGAGACCCTCACCCCGATGCGCCTCCTCTTCCTGGCCCTGCTCGCCATCTCCATCGCGGGCTTGAAGTTGACCAGCGCCTGAGCCGGGGCGCAGGACTCCACCCCAGAGCCGGGAATGGGGGGGCGCATGGGCGTCCTGACTCACGACGAGATCCTCCGCGAGATTCGAGCAGGCCGAATCGAGGTCGACCCCTTCGACCCGACCTGCGTCGGGCCGGGTTCGATCGATCTGCACCTGGGCCAGGAATTCCGGGTCTTCAAGAAGCTCCACATGATCTACCACGTGGATGATGTGGCGAACTTCGAGGACATCACCGAGTTGTTGCGGGTGGAGGACTTCTTCGTCCTGATGCCCGGCGAGACGGTCCTGGGGATCACCCAGGAGCGCCTGCGACTGCCTCCCGACCTGTGCGGACGCCTGGAGGGGCGGAGCCGCTACGCCCGGCTGGGGCTGATGGTGCACATCACGGCCGGGTTCATGCAGCCCGGGATCAACAACCGGCAGGTCCTGGAGATCAGCAACGTCTCGTCGGTCCCTCTGGCCCTGCATCCCGGGACCCGCCTGTGTCAGTTCATCTTCGAGCGGACCGAGGGTCAGGCCGTGTATCGGGGGCGCTTTGCCGACCAGGCCAGACCGTGAGGCGGAGCCTCCACGGGACCGGCTTTCGCCCGGTGCCCAGAAGGGCTTCGGCTTGAAGCTCTCGATCCTGATCCCCGTCTACAACGAGCGCACCCGGGTCGAGGAACTCCTGCACCGGGTGCTGCACGCTCCTCTTCCGTTGGGATGGACTCGTGAGGTCCTGTTGATCGACGACGGCTCGACCGATGGAACCGGCGAGTTGCTGGACGCCCTGGCCCAGGGGGACCTGGTCCGGGTTCATCATTCGCCCGTGAACTGCGGGAAGGGGACCTCGGTTCGAATCGGCTTGAAGATGGCCACCGGTGAGTTCACCCTGATCCAGGACGCCGACCTGGAATACGATCCTCAGGACTATCTGCTCCTTCTCGACCCGTTGCTCTCGGGGCGGGCCGACGTCGTGTATGGATCGAGGTTCCTGGGCAGTCGGGAGGGGATGTCGTTTTCCCACGTGCTGGGCAATCGTCTGCTGACCTGGACGGCCAACCTGCTCTTCGGAGGCCGGCTGACCGATGCCTACACCTGCTACAAGGTGATGCCCCTGCTCCTGGCCCGGAGCCTGGATCTGCGGGCCAGGGACTTCGAGATCGAGGCCGAGATCACGGCCCGGATCCTGCTCCGGCGCCTGCGCATCGAGGAGGTCCCCATCCGCTACCGGGCCCGCAGCGGCCACGAGGGGAAGAAGATCCGCAAGATGGACGGGCTCCTGGGGTGGCTGGCCCTGCTGCGCTATCGCTTCCTGTCCTGAACCGGCAGGAGCTCAGTGGGTCGGGCGGCTCTTCCCGCGAGGCCGGGCTGCCAGCAGGTTCTGGTACAGGCAGTGGAGCTTCCGGTTGGAGTCCTCCACCTGGAAATCCTCCTCGACCCGGAGGCGTCCGGCCCGACCCATCTCCCGGGCCTTCGCGGGGTCTTCGAGCAGTTCGATGAGACGCTCGGCCATGCGGGACGGCGAGCGGGGCTCGACCAGATAGCCCGTCTGGCCATCGAGAACCACGTCGGGGACCCCGCCGACCCCGGTGCACACGGTGGGCCGGGACATCGCCATGGCTTCCATGGTGGCCACTCCCAGGCCCTCATAGTGCGAGGCCAGGGCAAAGACATCGAAGGTTCCCAGCAGATCGACCAGGTCGTCCCGGAACCCGGCGAAGAGCACCCTTTCTTCGAGTCCGAGATCGCGGGCGCGCTGGCGCAGCTCGCCCTCGAGATGACCCCGGCCGACCAGCACCAGACGGGCCTGGGGAATCCTCTCCAGGACCAGGGCGAAGGCCTCCAGGAGATCCGAGTGCCCCTTGGCCGGCTCCAGTCGCCCCACCGATCCCACCAGGGGGGCGTCATGGGGGATCCCCAGTGCGGCACGCACCTCCTGCGGGGAACGAGTGGCCCGGTAGCGCGAGAGTTCCAGGGCTTCGGGAATCAAGGTCAGCTTGTCGGGAGGGCACAGCCGCTGGGCCAGGATCTGTCGGCGATTCGGCTCGGAGATCGTGACCAGGTGATCCGCCCAGCGGGCCGCCAGGAACTCCAGGGCCCGATAGGCGGCCTTAAGCCAGGGCTGGTCGGTGGAGTTCTCGGGCAGCTCGTAGATCGTATGCACGATCAGCGGGACCCCCGCCAGGCGGGCCGCCAGCCGGCCCAGGAAACCCGCCTTGGAGGTGTTGGTGTGCACCAGGTCGGGGCGGATCCGGCGCATCAGATAGAACAGGTCCAGGAGCGAAGCCAGGTCCTCCAGGGGGCGCAGCCGTCTGGAGATGGGGAGGTGCAGCACCTGCGCCCCGGTGGCCTCCAGATCGTCGCGAAAGCGCTCGACGGTGCAGGCCAGGGTCACTTCGGTCCCCCGGCGGGCCAGAAAACCAAGCCAGGGGCGCATGAAGCACCAGGCCGTCAGGTCGACGGTGGTCACGAAGAGGGTCTTCAATGGGCGGGACACGAGAAGGCAGGTTCGGACCCGCCCTTCGGGTCCCTGCCGGAAGGGGCCCTGGAGGTGGCGGATTCGGGAGGGGTCGATCCGCTTGTTGCGAAACCTCTGCCGGTCCGTCGGAGTCCCGAGGCTGTCCGGGATCGCAGCCCGAGGACCCTCGAATCCCGCCTGGAGGAGTCTCCATGAATCAGCCGACCCCTGAGAACCTCGAGAAGATGTGGAAGTACGCCCGGAAGTTCGCCCAGAAGACCGGGACCTTCTTCAGCCCCGTCGAAGGGGTGACCGAGGCGGTCGTCACGGGGTTGGCCTGTCATATGGACGAGCTGGGCAAGCCGTTGTGCCCCTGCAACTTCTACCCCGACAAGCAGGCCGAGAGCCGGAACCGCCGCTGGCTTTGCGCCTGCGA
>JALHDH010000028.1 GCA_022839105.1 bacterium | reverse complement strand
CCCGGGCCAGACCCTGGCCGGTCTGGCAGCCCTGGCGGCCGGCTGGTTGGCCTGGACCGGCCTGGCCCTGACCTGGCGCCGCTACCGGTGCTGGCGCCATCGTCCGCAGCGGGAGTGCCCGGAGGACTGAGGGTTGGCGGCGCTCCCGGGGCACGGGTTGGCCTGGTGCTCGCCGGCTGGTCGCGGGTGAACGAGCAGACTCCGGTCGGCGTGGTCACCGACTTCAAGCCTGAGGCCACCACCTTCTACGAAGCCTTCGGGTTCGTCCCGCTGGAGGGGGTGAGCGAAGGGACTCTGCACGGGGATCCGACTCCCATGTTCCTTCCGGGAAGAACGAGCCTCCGCGCGCTGGACTCCAGATAGCGAGCCCGGAGGCTGACACGGCGCGCGTCCGTCGCAGCGGGACGAGATCCACATGGGGGCCAGAGAGGTCGAGCCTGCTCCCTCAGCGCCCCCGCCCCGGTTCCTCCGCGAGCAGCACGGCGGCGGCGGATTCAGCCGCAGCAGGCCCTGGTTGACGTCCTTCGAATTGGGTACACAATAGGGGTACACAATGAGGGTTCCGTGGAACCTCTGCCCATCCGAGAAGCGCGCAGGCGCTTCGGCGAGCTTGTAGATGCTGCCGAGCACGGGGAGACCGTGGTGATCACCCGGCGCGGCAGGCGCGTGGCCCAGCTCGTGCCGGTGACCGACAGGCCTTCGCCGCTGCCGGACCTGGACGAGTTCCGCGCCACTCTCCAGGCGGAAGGCCTTTCCCTATCCCAGGTGGTGGTCCAGCAGCGGGAAGCGGAGCGATCCTGATGGCCTACCTGGACACGAGCCTCCTGGCCGCCTACTACTGCCCCGAGCCTCTCAGCGAGGCCGCCCAGAGGGTGGTCATGGAGACTCCCGAGCCCACCGTGAGCCGGTTGGTCGAGGTGGAACTCTACTCCGCCGTGGCTATGAAGGTCCGGATGGGAGGCCTCGACACCAGGTCGGCAGGCCGGATCACCTCCCTGTTCCAGGCCCACCTCGCCGGAGGCTCCTATCGCGTGGTGCCCCTCGACGCCCGCGAGTTCGCCGTGGCCCGGGACTGGCTGGGGCGCTTCGCCCCCCCTTGCGGACCCTGGATGCCCTCCACCTGGCCGCGGCCTTCGCCAACAACCTCCCCCTCCTCACCGCCGACCGGAACCTGGCCAAGGCGGCTGCCCTGTTGGGAGTCGACCACTGCCTGATCGGGTAGGAGGGGGGGCTCTGCAGGTCGCTCAGGTCGAAGGGGGGCCGCGCCATCCCTCCTGAGGCCCCCCGAAGCCGACGTGGTCCACCTCGTCGGCAGTCCTCGAGACTTCGACCTCAAGGGCCGAGATCGGGCGCGACCGAAGCCGACAAGGAACAAGCCGGTGGCCTGCGAAAAAAACCAACCATGAGCGTGAGCCGGTGGAGCCTTCAAGGACACTGCCTGGAGGGGAAGCGCCCACTTCCTTCTTGCCTGCAGGCCGGGGTACCCGTGGCGCTGGCGGGCGGATTATTGTTCGTCATAGGTTGGTTGACGCGCCCGGACCCTGGGCCGGAGATGTCGTTGTCGGAGTTCTTTGAATACCTCGGAGGCGCCGCGATGGTGTTCGGCGTCGTCTGGATGCTGGTCCGAGAGCGCAGGACACTGGATGGCCGCGCCCGGACCCTGACCGACTGGTCCTGCCCGCCATGGCTCCCCCCCGGCCAAGCCATAGGGCTGGGAGAGGTCAGGGCCGTCGTGATCGAGCGCGAAGCGAAGGTCATCAGAGGCAGGGACCTCCCGGACAGTGTGGAGGACGTGGACAGCGTGTGGATCCTCGGCCGGGGGGGGGAGCCCCGCCAACTGGACAGCTTCTCCAACATGCCCTTCGAGGCGCGTCGAACGGCGGAAGCGGCCAGCCGCCTGCTGGGCGTCGAGTACCGCGACACGACCTGCAACCCTCCGGACATCAAGACATGCAGCGAACTCGACGAGAGCCTGGGCCAACGCTATCTGCGCAAGGGGCAGCCCCTCCCCCAACCCCAGGAGCCCCCGAACCTCAGGTTCCGCTGCATGGAGTCACCGGAGGGCCTGGACATCCGCATCCCGCGAGCTCACCTGGTCGATTTCTGGAGAACGTTCTCGTGGGGCATGGGGTTGTTCCTGGCAGCGTTGGTCTTGTCGGTCCAGCTCTTGGACGAAAACTGGATGATGATGCTTCTGGTCCTCCTGGTCGCCGCCCTACCCTTGTCGCTGCCCTGGATCTGCACGTCCTGGCCGGCCTCGCGCTTGACCGAGAGCCTTCGCCTTACCAGGCGCTCGCTGAAGGTGGACTCCACCCTGTACGGGCGCCACGAGATCCCCCTGGCGGAGTTGGAAGACCTGTTCCTGCGCGACTTCCGCGAGAACCGGATGTACCGCAACTACCAGGTCGAACGCTACTTCCCCGTGGGCTTCCTGTGCGCCCGCAGCGACCGGGTCCAGGCCTGCTTCGGAGGAAGCCTGGACGAGGCCAACCTGGAGTACCTGCGCGCGCTCCTGGTGAACCGCATCGTGGAATACACCCGAGCGAACTGAAGGGCAGGGCCTGGGCGGGTGGATCATGTCGTCCGATCGCTGACAGGGGGGGATTCCGGCGACCCTCACAGGGCGGCGGGGGGAGGGGGGAGAAGTGCAGGCCTCGTGAAGACTGGATTGTACGAAGCCCTGGTGACCTGTGGCGTGGCCCGGCGCCTGGAGAATCTGCCCCCCTCCCTGAAGCCTCTTCTGCGGACCGTGGAGTCTGCGGAGGCGGCCCAGGTCTTGACTCGACACCTGACGCAGGTCCTGCTGCGAGCGCTGACCTCCCTGAAAGGGGACTCGGGAGCCCTGGAGGTGGTCAACCAACTCCTTCTGGCTCTCATCCAGAAGGTCCATCGCGGTGCCGTCGAGCCCGAGGACTTGATATCCGGCGAGTTGCGGGAGCTTCTTGCCGTGGTCGAGGCAAAAGGGGTGCTGGAACTCCAGCCGCCCGAGCGCCCGGCGATCCCTGTGTCCTGCACGGACCTTCTGGTGAATGCAAGAGGCGAGCACCGAGTTGGAGCCGAGATCCTCAAAGAGTTGCGCTCGGCGGATCGGGTGGACCTGCTGTGCTCCTTTCTCAAGTGGAGTGGTTTCCGTCTGGTCCGCGAGGGTCTCGAAGAGGTGGCGCGGCGGGGGCGCGTCCGGGTCTTGACGACCTGCTACATGGGGGCCACCGAAGCTCGGGTCTTGGATGCCATGGCAGAGCTTGGAGAGGTCCGAGTCTCTTACGACGCTCGGCGCACCCGCCTTCACGCCAAAGCTTGGCTCTTCCATCGAGAGAGCGGCTTCTCGACGGCCTATATCGGAAGCTCAAATCTCTCCTCCGCCGCGCTGGTTGATGGCCTGGAGTGGAATGTTCGGATCTCGCAGGTCGAGAATCCGCGCGTTTTGGAGAAGTTCCAGGGTACTTTCGAGAGCTATTGGGAAGACGGAGAGTTCGAGCCTTACCTGCCTGAGCGAGACCGAGATCGCTTCATTTCTGCCTCCAGGCGAGAGCAGTTCGGTGAGACTCAGGAGGCTCAACTCTACACTCTTCAAGTCCGTCCGTATCCTTTTCAAGAGGAAATCTTGGAGAGGCTGGAGGCGGAGCGGCAACTCCACGGGCGATGGCGGAACTTGGTGGTTGCGGCGACCGGCACAGGGAAGACAGTTGTGGCCGCCCTCGACTACCAGCGGATCAGACGGGATTGGAAAGAGGCGCGTCTCCTCTTCGTGGCCCATCGCGACGAGATCCTGACCCAGAGCTTGGCGACCTTTCGAGCCGTGCTGCGGGAGGGCAGCTTTGGTGAGAAATGGACCGGACTCGAGACGCCGACCCAGTCAAACCATCTCTTTGCTTCCGTCCAGAAGCTTTCGAGGGTTGACCTGGAGTTGCTGGACCCCACCGGGTTTGATGTCTTGATCTTAGATGAATTCCACCACGCGGAAGCGCCTACTTATTCTCGTCTTCTCGAGCATTTTCGGCCGCGTCTCCTGCTGGGCCTGACGGCGACTCCCGAACGTTCCGATGGACGCAGCATCCTGGAGTGGTTCGACGGGCACGTGGCGGCCGAACTGCGGGTCTGGGATGCCTTGGACCGCGGTCTCTTGGCGCCCTTCCAATACTTCGGGGTTCACGACAATACAGACCTCAAGTCGTTAACCTGGCGCCGAGGGTATGACGTGGGCGAACTCGAGGGTGTGTATACGGGCAATCATGTCCGTGCCGCTTTGGTGCTGCAGCAGTTGCGCAATATCGTACCTGATCCCACCAACATGCGAGCCTTGGGTTTTTGCGCGGGGGTTGGTCATGCGCATTTCATGGCTTCAGAGTTCCGCAGGGCGGGCCTTCAAGCTGAAGTCGTTGTGGGCGAGACGCCTGTCGAGCAGCGGCGAGAGATGGTTCAAGCATTGCGCTCCGGACGGGTCCAGGTGCTCTTCACGGTTGACGTCTTCAATGAGGGGGTGGACCTTCCAGAGGTGGATACGGTCTTGCTCTTGCGTCCCACCCAGAGTGCGACGGTCTTTATCCAGCAGATCGGGCGCGGTTTGCGCCGCTCGGAGGGCAAGACCTGTTTGACGGTTTTGGACTTCATCGGTCTGGCGCGCAAAGAATTCCGATTCGACCAAGTCTATCGTTCCCTATTGGGTGGAACTCGGCGTGAGTTCGCGTGGCAGGTGGCTGAGGGGTTCCCTCGACTCCCGTCAGGTTGTTCGATGCGTCTGGATCGGGTGGCCTCCCAGGTGGTTTTGGAGAATCTTCAACGTAGCCTGGGAGCGAATCGTGCCTTCCTGCGCCAAGAACTCCGCGCGGTCGGCCCCGGAACCACACTCGAAGGGTTTCTGGACCGTTCTGGGATCGAGTTGGAAGATATCTACCGGGGAAGCCTCCCCGGTTGGGTTTCCCTGCGCCGCGAGGTGGGTTTTGCGTCTCCAGGACATGACACGCCAGAGGAACGCTCACTGTTGAGGGCTGTGGCGCGGATGATTCACCTGGATTGTGCCGAGCAAATTCGCGCTTATCAGGACTATTTGATGATGGGTCGCGTGCCCGCGGGACGATTTTCCGAGATGCTCCGCTTCAGTCTGTCGCAGGGTTCCGAAGCGGCCTCCCTCTTTGATAGATTGGAGAAACTTCCGGCCGTTCGAGAGGAGCTCCGCGAGTTGTTGGCGGTTCTTCTGAATCGGATTCATCGCAGAAGCCAAGCTCTACCAGAGCATCCTGAGGTGCCGCTGGCGGTTCACTGCCATTACGGGCTGGACGAAATTCTGGCTGCTTTTGGGGTGATGACTCTGGAGCGTCCCCATCGCCTGCGCGAGGGGGTCCACTTTCACAAGCCTAGTGGTTGCGACCTCTTCTTCGTCACGATCCAGAAAAACGAGCGGGACTATAGCCCGAGCACGCTCTATCGTGACTTCGCCCTGTCCCCGCATCTGTTCCATTGGGAATCCCAGAGCAGGACTCGAGAGGACTCGGTTGATGGTCGGCGCTACCAAAACCATCGCCCAGGCGGCACCCACGCCCTCCTCTTCGTGCGCGAGCGTCGCAAGGACGATCGGGGGGTGACCAGCCCCTATCTCTTCTTGGGGCCCGCGACCTATGTCTCCCACCAGGGCGAACGGCCCATGGCCATCACTTGGCACCTCCGACACGCGATCCCAGCGGAGTTCTATCGCGTGTTGTGCCTCGCCTCCTAATCCCCCAACCCTACCGCCGCCAGCCTGCGCCTTGCCTGCCCACCCCGAGCGGAGCCGGCTGTCCCGGCCTGCCCACCACCCCGAGCTTGGCTGTATCCTCTCGAACGCCTCCCGTGGGCTTGGGCACCTGGGGCAGGCGCAGATTGTTAAACTTTTGTGATGGAGCCTCCTGAGGGGGTGAATCGCCCTGGAAGGGGATCGGCTTGAAACACGCCCGCCAGGGGCCCTGGAGGGGCCTGTCAATGCCTCCTCGCAACCTGGATGAGATTTGTCTCGTCGAGGTCTTCGAAAAGGCCTCAGATCATCGCGTATGAATCGCGCAAAGCCCTGCGGTGCAGGCGATTGAGCGATCGGCAAATTGGACCGGGCCAGGCCTTTCACGGTAAAATGAGGTATGGAGAATCCGGCATCCCCGGCCAATCCCAGCCTCTGTCCCGAGGCCCTCGCCCTCCTGGCAGACCATCCGCAAGGCTCGAGGCCATCCCGGGCCCGGCAGGCCATCCTGATGGAGGAGGCCCTGAGCGAACTGGAGCGTTTCGGCCCCCTCCTCGAAGTGCGCCTGGGGCAGGTGCTCGCGCCCCTGGTCCGGGGTGGGCACAAGCACCTGGGGTACGTGACGCCGGCGGTCTTCTGCCGCGAGGAACTGGGAATCTCGGCGACGGCCGCCTGGGATTCGGTGCGCCTGGCCGAAGGGCTCTTGCGCCGGCCGATCCTGCGGCAGGCCTTCCTGGAAGGCAGGCTTCCCCGGACCCATGCCCTGGAGCTTCTGCGCCTGGACGAGGCCGGTGACGCGGAATGGTCGGCACGGGCTCCCAGCCTCTCCGTCAAGGAGCTGCGCCGGGCCTTGAAGCCGCTGCGCTCCTTGGCGGCCAGTGAAGAGAAGGAGATGTCGCGGGTCCGGTCCTACGACCTGGAAGCCGAGCCCTATGCGACGTGGCTGGCCGCGGTCGAGCTGGCCCGGCGCCGCGAGGGCCGAGACCTGGGCCTTGCCAACGTGCTCGAGCAGATCCTGGCCGAGTTCGCGGCTGCCCGGCCGCTGGACGCTCCGCCTCCCTTCCAGCGGACTCCTCGCTGGAACACCACGGTGCCTGCCGCGGCCTCAGACCGGGACAGCGAGGTCGCCGCCCCGGCCCCGCCTCCCTTCCAGCGGGATCCTCGCTGGCCGGCCACGGCGAGCCCGTCGGGTGGTGGGGGAGTCGGACCAGGCGGCGCGACGCCCCAAGCCGCCGATGGGGGAGCCGCACCCGGCGTTGAGGCGCCTGACCCTGGTGGCGCGGAAGCCGGTTCAGGTCTGGCGGAGCCCGAAGCCGAAGAGACTGAACCCGGTCCGCCCGCGGAACTCCCCGACCTGCTGCGCCGGGAGATTCCCCGCAGCCCCCGCAAGCTGACCTTCCTGGCCCGCAGGCTGCTGGTCTCGCGAGAGCGCCTGGATCTGCAGCGCGGCCGGATCTTGCGCCGGGTGCAGGAGGGAAGGCTGTATCGCGAGGCCGGGAAGCGCTCCTTCCGCGCCTGGCTGGAAGGCCGGGGGATCCCCTCCAGCACCGCCTTTCAGGCCACCGCTCGGGACCAGCGCCTGGAGAAGCACGGCGTGCTGCGCCAGGCTCTCTCTGAAGGCCGCCTTTCCCCCACCAAGGTGGACCTGCTGCTGCGACTGCCCCGGCGGGCCGATGTCGAGGATTGGGTGGCCTACGCCGAAGGGCACACCTGCCGCCGCCTGGAGGAGGCGGTCGAGGCCGCCCTGGTCCTGGCTGCCCGCTTCCCCGTCACCTGGTCCCATCGCAGGGGCAGCGCCCCCGGAGAGGAGGAGACCCTGGAGGAGTTCCGGCGCCAGGCTGGCCTGCAGGCCTTCGAGGCGACCTGCGAAGACCTGGCCCGGGCCTTCGAGCAGGCCGGGTCCAGCCGGAACGCCCCGGAAGGAGTCCAGACATCCGCAGCGCCCCCGCCGCCGCCCGCCCCGGAGCCTTCGTCCGGCGCAACCCCCGCGACCGCCGCCCCCCCTCCCACCCTCCGCCTGCGTCTGGTCCTGCCGGAATCCCTGGACCGTTTGCTGCAGGCTGCCGAGGCCCGACTTCGGCAGGATGCCGGTGAGGCGCTCACCCCCGAGGAGTGTCTCTACATCCTGTGCCTGGTCTTCCTGCGCCAGGCCGGTTCCGAGGATTCGGGCCAGAGCCGGGTGCGTCGGCAGGCCCTGGAGCGGGCCGGCTACCGCTGCGAGGTTCCGGGCTGTGCCTGCCGGACCAACCTGCATGTCCACCACATTCAGCGGCGCTCCCAGGGCGGGTCGGATGAACTCGAGAATTTGGCGGTTGCGTGCTCGAGCCACCACCTGCGCCACCTCCACGGCGGCACGATGCGGGTGGAGGGCGAGGACCCGACGACCCGCATCTGGGAGATCGGCCTGGCGGAGGGCGAACCCTGGCGGGTTTACTGCGACGACAGGCTGGTCGACGGAGAGGCTCTGGCCTGGGAGGAGGACGAGGTCGAGGAGCCTGGCGCCGAAACGCCCGAGGCCGAGTTGCCCCAGGCCGCCGAAACGCCCGTCACCGAGCCGCTCGACACTGCCCTGCCGCCCGGCGACGACCGCGTCTGCGAGGCCGTGCCCGAATACCGGTCGGGGGCTGTCTCCTCTCCGTCCGATGACCGCGCCGCTTGAGCCGCCGCCCCTGGGCTTCGGGCCCGGAGGACTCCGCCTCGCGACCCTGCGAGAGGAATCGCGGGCTCCATGCCGGTGCCCCGCCCTGGAATCACCCGGCGCTCCCTCAGCGGATCTCCTGAACCGGCCGGTGGTGCAGTGGCTGCGGGTCTTCCACGATGGGCGGAGGATGCGGTCTTTCGGGGCGTGGGGGGAGCGGGTGTGCCAGCACCCGGTCCAGGAGCGGCAGTTCGCGTTCGATGATGGGGTCGCTTCCGCCGAGTTCGAGGAAGCGGCGGTAGGCCTGGCGGGCTCCCTGGATGTCCTGTCTGGCCAGGCGGGCCCGGCCCAGGTTCCGCCACAGCAAGGCGTTTTCGGGAGCCTGGGAGATGGCTTTCAGGTAATGGGGCTTGGCCTTGTCCCAGTGACGGAAGGCGACCTTCCGGTGGCCGCGCAGGATGGCGTGCTCGTTCCGGTCGGGGTTTGGGCTCCACTGCTCGAGGTCCTCGGCGTCCCTGCTGACAGCCGGAGCGAGTCTGGTTCCACCAGTCCCCGGAGGCACCAGCCCCGCCCGGACCAGGGTCTGGTCCAGGATTTCCGCGATCTGGCGGGCTCCTTCAACGCCGGGATGGCAACCGTCCAGGAAGTAGTCGTCGCCCTCGGGTCGAGGGTCCCTGGCGTCGGTCGCCAGAAGCAGGCCGCTGCGACTGCGCTCCCTGAGAGCCTCCTCGACATCGCAGGGGAAGGCCCCGGGAAGCCGAGCCAGGTCCAGCACGACCTGACGGAAAGAGGGCAGGGCCCGCATGGGACGGGGATCGAATTCCCTGGATCGCACCAGCGCCTGGCGGGCCTCCTCCAGGCGGCCCTCCTTCCGGGCCAGGCGGCCTGCTTCGTAGAGGAGATAGGGGTTGGTGGACCAGCGGAGCACGGCCTGGCGCAGGCCTGGATGGCTCGCGGAAAGGACCCGGGCCCATTCAGCCGACTTCGGACCCAGCTCGCCCGGCGCGGGGGCCCCGATATTCGGAGCGGACAGGTCGTTGACGGCGACGGTGCACAGGAGGAGGGGGACCTTCCGGTCCTGGCAGGCGGCCACCATCGCCTCCAGGTTGGCCCGGTAGTGGGCGGTGGCCAGGGCCACGTCCAGGCGGTTCACCGAGACCGGGATTTCGCCCATGCCGATCTCGGGGCCGACGGGGTTCGTGGGACGGGGGGGCGAGAGCTGCTGAAGCCAGCGGTACAGGGCGAGTCTTTCCAAGGCGGAGCGCACGGTCTCCACCCCCGAGTTCCAGCGGGGGTTCAGGTAGCGGTAGGCGCGGAGCCGGTGGAACTCATTGTTGCCGGTATAGACGATGGCCAGGTGGATCCCGAAATGCTCCAGGGCGTGCTCGAGGACCCTGCGGTGGGCGGCCGAGTCCGCGCCGGACTGGGCCAGGTTCAGCACCTCGACGTCCAGTCCCCGGTCCATCAGGCGGCGCTGCAGGAGCCAGGGAAAGGAGTGGAAGGGAGTCAGGCCGTCGCCGGCCACGGCCGAGCTGCCCAGGACGGCCACCCGCAGGCGCCCTTCCGGAGCCTCATTCAAGAAGACCTGGCAGGATTCCGGAAGAAGGTGCACCCCCCCCGGCAGATCCCATCCCCAGAAGGGTTCCATCGTTTTGCGGTAGGGCAGGGGGGTGGGAACCCGTGGACCCACCTGGGTGGCCAGCAGGAGCTCGGTGAGGGCCAGCAGCCCCACGAGCAGGACCAGGGTTCTGGGGAGCCTGAAACGGCGGTGTCGCTGAGGCACTGCCCTCCAGGTTCCATTCGAGCCGGCCCGCTCCTCTTCAGGCGGTCCTCCGGGAGCCCCCCTCTCCCGAAGGGTCGGCCTCAGGCCTCGCGCTCCAGGAGTCGATCCACGATGAAGGTCGCCACGTGCTCGGCGAAGGTCCCCTTGCCGAAGCCCCCGTCGAAGCCCAGCTCGACGGCCAGCTTGTTGCCGATGCGGCTGCCGCCCACCAGGACGAGGAACTGCTCGCGCAGGCCTCGGGCCTGAAGCATCTCGATGAACTGGGTCAGGTTCTGGATGTGGACGTCCTTCTGGGTGACCACCTGCGAGATCAGGATCGCGTCCGCCTGGACCTTGACCGCGAAGTCGATCAGCTTCTCGTTGGGAACCTGGGCGCCCAGGTTGTAGGCCTCGAATTCGGGGTAGCGCTCCAGGCCGTAGTGGTGGTTGTAGCCCTTCATGTTCATGATGGCGTCGATGCCCACCGTGTGGGCGTCAAAGCCCGTGCAGGCGCCCACCACCACGACCTTGCGTCCCAGTCGGGTCCGCACGATCTCGTTGGCTTCGTCCATCGTGTAGACGCTGGGGCCGGTGGCCTCCTCGACCTGGATGCCGGCCAGATCGATGCCCGTGGTCGCCCGGCCGTAGGCCACGTAGAACGAGAACCCTTCCGAGAGGGAGTGCGAGTGGACCACATCCACCTGCTCGAACCCCCATTTCTCGACCAGTTGGCGGGCGGCTTCGCGACCCAGGGGGCCTTCGGGAACCGGAAGGGTGAACGAGAACTGGACCGCCCCGTCGTCCAGGGTATCTCCGTAGGGTCTTGCGATCATTGCGGTCCTCCTAGTTGGCGCTCAGGCCCAGTTCACTGGCCAGGTAGGTCTCGAACGGGTTGTAGTAGTCGGGGCCCCTCTCCTGGATCCCCTCCAGGCCCTTGCCCATGTCCCGGGGGCGCTTGACCTCGGCAAAGAGGCCCTGCTCGAGGGCTTCCATCAGGCCGATGCGGTCCAGGACCTCCAGGAAGTCGACGGTCTCCTCCAGCACCTGGTGGGCCCGGCGGACGATGAGTCCGTCCTTCTTGAACTCGATCTCCGAGGCGAAGTCCTTCATGCTGTTCATGACGTAGCGCGCGTTCTCAAGGGCCAGGGCCCGGTCCATCATGAAGGGCGTGTGGATGGCTTCGGTCAGCATCCCCAGCAGGTGGATTCCCTGCCCTGAGGCCTTGGAGGCGAAGTTGAACATGGCGTCCTGGACATGCCCCATGAAGATGTTGCCCGTCATGTGCTTGGTCGGGGGCATGTACTTCAGGGGATGCTCGGGGAAGATCTCCCGGGCCATGCGGGCCTGGGCCAGTTCCAGGAGGAATCCGTTCGGGAGCCAGGGATCCATCTCGAAGGCGTGCCCCAGGCCCATCAGGCGCGGCGGCAACCCGGCATCGCGGGCGAAGCGCTCGTTGAGGAACTGGCTGGCCAAAACCGTGTGGGCCTTCTCGACGGCGTCCGAGGTGGTCAGGTAGTTGTCCTCGCCGGTGTTGATGATCAGCCCTCCGAAGGAGTTGATCATCCGGCTGAACTTCTGGTCGACGAAGGTCCGATACATGTTGATGTCGCGGAACAGGATGCCGTAGATCGAGTCGTTCAGCATCATGTCCAGCCGTTCCATGGCTCCCATGGCGGCGATTTCCGGCATGCACAGCCCCGAGGCGTAGTTGGTCAGGTAGATGTAGCGCTCCTGGCGCTCCATCTCTTCATCCAGGGCCTCGCGCATGATGCGGAAGTTCTCCTGGGTGGCGAAGGTGCCGCCGAAGCCTTCGGTGGTCGCGCCATAGGGCACGTAATCCAGAAGGCTCTGGGCCGTGGTGCGGATCACCGCGACCACGTCGGCGCCTTGGAAGGCCGCAGCCCGGGCCTGCTTGACGTCCTCGTGGATGTTGCCGGTGGCCACGATGACGTACAGAAGCGGCGAGTGGTTCCTGCCCGCAAAGCGCTCCTGGCAGGCCGCCCGGAAGGCGCGGTTGGCCTTGACGCGGGTGGCGAAGGCCTCCACGAGTTCTTCGGCCTTGCGCTCCAGGGCACCCCGGTCGCCCAGGGGGAGTTCGTCCACCCGGAAGCCCTGGGCGATCTTCTGGTTCAGTCCGTCGACCGAGTCTCCGGTTCGGACCAGGGCGTTGACGTAGGGCAGCAGCGCTCCGTCCTCAAGCCGGTCACGGACCTGATCCACCACCAGGTTCGGGACGGGGATGCCCTCGGCGTTCGCGCCGTCGGCGCCGGCCAGGCGCAGGGTGGCCCGTTCCACGCTGACGGTGGTGTGTCTCTCGATGAACTGGTTCACCGGGCGCGCGATGCGCCGGGCCAGCTCGCGGGCCTGGTCGATTCGGTCCTGGGGCAGGCCCAGCTTGGATTCCACGGGTGCTGTCATGATGTCGTCTCGTTTCCTTCCAGGAAGAAGCATTCGGCCCGGCCGGCCAGGGTCGGGTCCACCCCCAGGAGAGTCGCCACCGCCAGGGCGTCGGAGTTCCTGGGGACCCCCTCGTCGGGGACGAGGAGGTACTCCATGTGGTTGTCGATCAGCCGGATTCGCTGATCCAGTTCGGCCTCCCCGGCCAGGCCGGGGGCCAGGCCTTCCCCCCCGGCCAGGCTGAAGTCCAGGTTTTCCCGGTTCAGGCCCTTCATCCTCAGGTAGCGAACCCCTGGAAGGCGCCGGACTCCTCGGAAGTGGGTCGAGAAGAGCGCCAGGGCCCGGGGGTTCCCGGCCAGGGATTCCAGGATGGCCGAGATCAGCGCCTCGGCCTCGCGCGAATGGGTGGTGCGGGCGAATTCGTCAAAGAGCGCCAGGGTCGGCCGGTCCAGGTCCTGCCAGACGCGGTTGAACTGGCGGACCTCGAAGCCGAAGCCCGAAAGCCCCTGGCTGGGGCCGCGCTCGGCCCCTTCGCCGACGTAGTGGAAGCTGTGGAAGACGCGGGTGACGAAGCGTCCGGCCGGGACGAAGAGCCCCGTCTGGGCGCAGGCCTGCAGGAAGGCCAGGGTCTTGAGGACCACGGTCTTGCCGCCCATGTTCGAGCCGAAGATCACCGTGGCGCTGGTCTCGAAGGTGGCGTCCAGGGGACGATAGGTCGTCCCCAGCCGGCGGCAGGTCTCTTCGCAGGGCAGGAAGCGGCCGCGTTGGATCTCGAGGGGCCCGTCGGGGGTCAGCACCGGACGGGTCAGGTTCTCCTCCCGGCACAGCCGGGCCCGGGCCAGGGCCAGGTCGAAGCCCAGCACCGCCTCGACGCAGGCCTCCAGTCGGGGGAGCTCGGCTCGGACCCGGGCCGAGAGGGCCTCCAGGACCCGGTCCTCGGCGGCTCGTTCCCGGGCCTGCAGGCCCGAGTGCTCCTCCTCCAGGCGCAGCGCCTCGGCGCTGGAGCGGGGACGGACCAGGAGGTGGGCCTGGTCATAGGCCTCCACCAGCAGCAATCGCTCGAGCCGGGCCAGCCTCGCTCCAGGCGAATCCGGCAGGCTCATCAGGCGTTCCCGGGGCACCACCAGGAATTCCCGGGTCCCGAAGCCCAGGCCCCAATCCTTCTCGATCTCCGCCGCCCGCAGGGTCCGCTCCCGGGTCAGCGCCTCGTCCAGGCTCCGGATCTGGGCGCGAATCCCGGCCAGCTCCTCGGAGTACTCGTCCGAGACGTAGAAGGTCTCGGGGCTCTGCCGGCCGATTCCCAGGTGCTCGAGGAGGTCCTGGGAATGCCACCGGAGCCCGAAGGCCTGCCGGACCGGCTCGGGAAGCCTCTCGAAGAGGGCCCGGTAGTTGTGCAGGAATTTCTTGACCGCGAAGAGCTCGACCTCGTCGTACAGCGCCCTCTCCTCAAGCGGGATGCGGGGGAGCCTCTTGAGGTGGTGGCTCAGGCGGCTGGCGCCGAATTCGTCGCACTCCGCCAGCAGGTCCAGGGCGACCTGGGTGCGATCCCAGAGGGCCTCGAGCTCCCGGGCCCCGGTCAGGACCGGACGGCGGGCGTGGACCTCCCGCCCGAAGGGGGTCAGGGGGCGGAAGCGCTGCCAGAAGTCCTCGAACTCGGCATAGAGGAAGAATTCGCGCATCAGGCCGCCTCGTAGGGGTTGAAGAGGATCCGGGGGGCGACACGGGGGCCCACGGCTTCCAGGAAGGCCTCCCGGCCCAGGTCGCGCAGGATCACTGCGAAGCAGAGCAGGTGGAAGCGGCGCCGGAAGAGCACGCGCCGGGAGTCCAGGACGCGCAGGAACTCGGGCGGCTCGACGAAGACCTTGGTGAAGTCCTCCAGCGAGAAGTCCGTGGTGCCCCGCGGCAGGGCTCGCAGGCCCTCGGAGGTCAGGGGACCCTCCAGCCGCAAGAGCCCCGGTTCGCTGCCGTCGTCCAGGGGCAGGTCGGCCAGGCGGTCCAGAAGGCGGATGCGGGCGGCCACCCGGGCCAGGTTGCCGCGGTCGGCGCGCACCGTGAAGGCGAACTGCAGGCCGCCCGCGGGCCCGGCGGAATCGGGGCCGATCGGAGGCCAGCCGGGCAGGGCCGCGATCTGGGTGATCCGGGCCACGGCCCCGTCGATCAGGGCCGAGGCCGCCCAGCCTTCAGCGTGGATCCGGGTCAGCGCCCGGGCCAGCGCGCTGAAGTGCTCGGCGCCCATCAGGGTGACGCGCCCGCCCCGTCGGGCCCGGCCCAGGATCAGGCGGCCCAGGGCCACCCTCCCGGGCACGGTGTCCAGGATCTCGAAGCGGGCCTCGGAGGAGCGTGCCAGAGGCTCGGTGGTCAGGACCACGTCGCCGGGTTCCACCAGGATCCGGGCCGGGTGGCCGCGGCCTGGTTTGCCGGCGGCCCCGTCGGACCCGATGGTGAAGAGGGCCACCGGGCCCGCCTGCCGGGCGTGGGGAAGCGCCAGGCTCAGGAAGGCCGTCTTCCCAGAGCCCTTCTCGAAGCCGGTGATGGCCGTGAGCGCTCCCGCCACGCCCTGCAGGACCTGCACCAGGCGGCCTCAGCCGTTCTTCCGCAGTTTCAGCATCTCCCGGACATCGTCGGGACGGGCCACCTCGAAGCCGGCCTCCAGGACCAGGCGCTTGCAGCGCTCGACCAGCTCGGCGTTGGATTTCGCCAGCACTCCCTTGGAGTAGTAGACGTTGTCCTCGAAGCCGACCCGGATATGTCCGCCCATCCCCAGGGCCCCGAAGACCGCCGGCAGGCTGGCCCGGCCGATGCCCATGACCGTCCAGTGGGCGTCGGAGGGCAGCTTGCGCAGGAAGAGATCCAGCACGTCCACCTCGTACTTCACGCCGCCGGGGACGTTCATCACCAGTCCGTAGTGGAGCGGTCCCTCCAGCAGGCCTTCCCGGATCAGCACGTGGCTGGCGTAGACGTGGGACAGGTCGAAGCACTCCAGGGTGGGGCGCACGCCGTGATCGCGCATGGCCTGGGCGAACTCGCGCATGATCGGCAGGGTGTTCACGATGTACTCGTCGCCGAAGTTCACCGTGCCGCAGTCCAGGCTGGCCATCTCCGGCTTCAGGGTGACCGGCTGCAGTCGCTCGGCCGGGGTCATCCCCACCGCGCCGCCCGTGGTGGTCTCGATCACCAGGTCGCACTTGCGGCGGATCAACTCGATGGCCTTGCGGAAGACCGCCAGGTCCTGGGTCGGCTGCCCGGCCTCGTCGCGAACGTGCAGGTGCAGGATCGAGGCGCCGGCCTCCCAGGCCTCATAGGCGCTCTGGGCGATCTCCTCCGGGGTGATCGGCAGGGCGGGGTTCTGTTCGCGGGTCGTCTCGGCTCCGGTGACCGCGCAGGTGATCATGACCTTTCTCATCGGGTGCCTCCAGGACGGAAGGGGGAACGGCCCTCCTCGAGCCGTTCCCCTCCGCAGGGTCGGCCGCCCCGCGAGGGGCGGCAGAGGGTCGGTCCTTCGGACGGCTCAGGCCGTCGGGAAGGTGGCGGCCACGATGGCCAGGGCCTCGCGGATGGCCTGCAGGGCGCGGGCCAGATCCTCGTCGGTGTGGCGGCCGCAAATGTACCAGTGGTGGTAGGGCTGGATGAAGAGCCCGCGGCGGATGGTCTCGGTGTAGAAGCGCTCGCGACGGGCCTTGTAGTGGGAGTCCACCCGATCAAAGGTCAGGAAGGGCATCGGGGGGATCCCCGAGACCGTGGCCGGCACGCCCGATTCCGCCACCAGGCGCTCGAGCTCTTCCAGGAAGCGGGTTCCCCGCTCCCAGATCCGGTCCAGGGTTCCCTCCCGCTCCAGGATGTCCAGGCACTTCATGGCCGCGACCATCTCGAGGGAGTTGGGGAAGAAGGTGCTGGAGATGAAGACCTTGCTCTCGCAGACCTTCATGAACTTCTCCTTGCCCACCACGGCGCTGATCGGGTAGCCGTTGGCCATGGCCTTGCCAAAGGTGGACAGATCCGGAGTCACCCCATAGCGCTTCTGGGCTCCGCCCATCGACACCCGGAAGCCCGTGCGGATCTCGTCGAAGATCAGGACGGCCCCGTAGCGGTCGGCCAGGGCCCGCACTCCTTCCAGATAACCCTCCGGAGGCGCCATGACCGGCGCGGCCAGGGGGTGGCCGACGGGGGTGAGGATGATGCCCGCCACGCGGTCCTTGTTGGCCTGAAGCTTGGCTTCCAGATCGGCCAGGTCGCCGTACTCGAATTCGACCGTCAGATCCTGGATGGCCTGGGGCACCCCGCCGCGGTTCTCCACGGCCCAGTCATGCCAACCGTGGTAGCCGCAGCGCAGGATCACGTCGCGGTCGGTGGCGCCGCGGGCGATGCGGACGGCCACCGAGGTGGCATCCGAGCCGGTCTTGACCAGGATCACCATCTCAGCCGACGGGATCAGCTCGGTCAGGCGCTGTTGGAGCTGGTTCTGGACGGGCTGCACCAGCGAGAAGCAGAAGCCCTTCTCCATCTGGGCCTTGACGGCGTCGTTGATCTCGGGCTCGTTGTAGCCCAGGATGATCGGCCCGTAGGCGCAGAGCATGTCGATATAGTCGTTGCCGTCGACGTCCACGATGTGGCCGCCTTGGCCGCGGTCGATGAAGATCGGGTACTCCCCGACCACGAAGTTGTAGGGACGGCGGATGCCCATCATCCCGCCGGGAGTCAGCCTCTTGGCCTCCTCGTACATGGCCATGGACCGGGTCAGGTTCAACTGGGGCATCTGGGTGGTGATCTTCTCAGACATAGCGCTCCTCAAAGAACTTGCGGAGCCGCGGGTTCTCGCGCAGCTCCCAGAGGGTGATCTCGGCGTGGTCCCTGGCATAGCCGTTGCCCACGATCATGGTGACGTCCTTGCCGACGCCCTCGGCTCCCAGGGCAGCCTTGGTGAAGCTGGTGGCCATCGAGAAGAAGTAGACCAGGCCGCCTTCCCGGGCGGGAAGGATGCTGGCCATCTCGGTGTTGGGGACGTTGACGCAGTTGATCACCACGTCGTATTCCCGGCCGTGGTTGGCTTCCAGGACCTTGCCCAGGAAATCCAGCACGTTGGTCGCGTCCGAGCGGGTGGCCTCGTGGACCAGGCCCATCTCCAGCAGCATCTTCGCGTCGGCCTCCTTGCGGACGTTGCCGACCACGCGGCCGGTGGGGCCGACGCGCTTCATCGCCTCGTAGGCCACCAGCATGCCGGACTTGCCGTTGGCGCCCAGGATCAGCACCGAGTCGCCGGGCTTGACCATGCGGGCCGCCTGGGCCGGCGCGCCGGCCACGTCCAGGGCGGCCAGGGCGAGCTTCTCATCCATGTCCTCGGGAAGGCGGGCGTACACGCCGGACTCGAAGAGGATGGCCTGGCCCTCGATGTCGACGCGGTCGAGTTCGGGGTGGATCGCCAGGATGCGGTCGATGCGCAGGGGGGTCAGCGAGAGCGAGACCAGGGAGGCGATCCGGTCACCGGGCTTGAGGCCCCGGCCCTGGAGGGCGCTGCCCACCTTGGCGATCTTGCCGATGAACATGCCGCCCGAGCCGGTCACCGGGTTCTGCATCTTGCCGCGCTGGCCGACGATCTCCAGGATCCGGGCCTGGATCCTCTCGACGTCGTGGCCGGCCTCCTCCTCGATCTGGGTGAAGCTGGCCGAGTCGATGTTCAAGGCGATCACGTCGACGAGGATCTCGTTGTCGTGGACCACCGAGAAGTCGTTGTTGAGCTTGGTGGCGGGTTGGGGGAGAACGCCCGCGGGCTCCACTACCCGGTGGGACCCGTACTTGCAGGCCGTGGCCATTGTGGAATCTACCTCCTCGGGGCCGGGAAAATCCGGCCATTTCGGGCGCTCGTTCTTGTCCGTCGGGGAAGATCCTGCCGTCCTCCGGGGCGCTTGAAGGAGCCGCGGAGGCGGGACTTGCCGGCCGCCTGGAGCGGCAGGGGAGCCCCATCGCCAGCCCCGCCTCCGGGCGCTTGATGTCCCCTGTCAGCTTGTTTACAGCGCGGCCCCTGACCCCCTGGAGGCCGGGCGGGATACTGGGGGAATGACGCAAAAGGCTGCGGGAACCAGGAAGCGAACCGACTGACATGATCCAGGTCCAGTCCCCCCCGGCGAAGGCCGGAGAGCCGGCCCGGCCGGGCTTCAGGCTGCCCACCCGGCAGTCCTTGCTGGATTTCGGCTTGATCTTCGGAGGAGCCGCCTTCGCCACCGGGGCCGGCTTCATCCTGAAGGTCCTGATCGGCCGGGGTCTGGGCGACATCGCCCTGGGCATCTTCGGGATGTGCTACGCCGCGCTGACCGCGATCACCACGCTGGCCGATCTGGGAATCCGCCACAGCCTGATCACCCTGGCCTCCCGGACGCGGGCTGCGGATCCCGAGCAGGCCCAAGGCTACGTCTCGGCCGGGTTGCTCCTGAAGCTGGTCACGGGGACCGTGGTCATGACGGCGGGGTGGTTCCTGGCTCCGTGGGCCGCCGAGGCTCTGTTCCGAAAGCCCCAGGTCGCTCCCTACCTGCAGATCACGGCGGTGGGCTTCCTGCTGTGGGGGCTGTGGGACGGCGTGGAGGGAAGCCTCCAGTCCAGCCAGCGCTTCCGCGGCAGCGCGCTTTTGCGGGTCCTGATGGAGGGAGCCCGGCTGGCCAGCTTCCTGGGCCTTTGGCTGGGCATGGAGGGGCGCTACCTGAGCATGGACCGCTTCCTGTGGCTGTACTTCCTGGCCCCCTTGCTGGCCGTCCTGCTCGGCTCGTGGCTCTTGAAGTCCAGTCTGCGCCCCCGGCCCGGTCGACTGCTGGCCAGCCTGGAGCGCCTGGTGGCCTTCGCACCGGGTGTCTTCTTCTTCCGGACCTGCACGATGGCGCTCCTGGTCCTGGATTCCCTGGCCTTGGCCCGCTACGGCGAGCTCAGCCAGGTGGGTCAGTACGAGGCGGCCAAGGGGCTGGCCTATGCCATCCTGGTGGTCAGCGAGTCCCTGGGGATGGTCCTCCTGCCCAAGGTGAACCTGGTCAAGACCCGCGAGGCCATGAAGTCGGTGCTGCGACGCTTCGCGGTCTATTTCGCGATCCTGGCGGGGGTGGCCGCGATCTGGCTCTGGCTGGCCGGAGCCCTGCTGGCCCTCTTCGGACCGGCCTTCACCGCGCCCGTGGTCGTGCGGACCTTCCAGACCCTGGTGGTCGCGACGCTCTTCACGATTCCCTCCACCACCCTGGCGATGGTGATGCTGGCCCTGGGCAGACCCGGGGTCCTGGGTCGGATTGCGGCCGCCCAGGTGGTGCTGGGGCTTCTGGCCTATCCGGTCACCGCGGTCCAGTTCGGGATGGTGGGCACCGCCCTGACCACGGTGGGTCTCCAGTTGCTGGGGGTGCTGGCGCTCGTCCTGGCGATCCGGCCGATGCTCTCGGGAGGGGGGATGGTCCAGGCCTTCCCCGGCGAGAAGGCTTGAGGCGGCTTGGAGGCCCCCTGGCCACAAGGCGGCCGATCCCGGGGAAGGGGATTCCGGATTCCGCGTCCCGGATGGCTTGAATGTTCTGTTGGCAGGTTCGCCTGCCCGAGATATAATGGTCTTCCCAACAGGGCCAGCGAGGCAGAGTGTTTCAAGAGGAAGGACGCAGAGAGGCCATCGAAGACGAATCTCCGCCCCTTGAGGGGGCGGATTTCGAGCCTCAATCCAACTCCACCGGTCCGGTCGAGCTCCCCGCTTCCTCCGCCCCTCCACCGCCGGCCTCCCAGGCGCCCCGGATGCCGGACCTTCAAACCCTGATCAGCCAGGCCTCCCTGCACCTGGACCCTCCGGATCGCCAGATCGTCCAGAGGGCCTTCGAGGTGGCCCTGGAGCGTCACGAAGGCCAGTTCCGCTCCTCCGGAGAGCCCTATATCCTGCACCCGGTCGAGGTGGCCCACATCCTGTCCGCCTACCGGCTGGACGCCCCCACCCTGGCGGCGGCCCTCCTGCACGATGTCGTGGAGGACACCGGGGTCACGCTGGAGGAGCTGCGCGAGGATTTCGGGGAGGAGGTGGCCATGCTGGTGGACGGGGTCACCAAGCTGACCTCGATCTCGTCCCGGCAGACCCGGGATGCTCCCCAGCCCCTCTCGAAGAAGGCGGCCCAGGCTGAGAACCTGCGCAAGATCTTCCTGGCCATGGCTCGCGATCTGCGGGTGATCCTGATCAAGCTTGCGGATCGACTGCACAACATGCGGACCTTGGGGGCCCTGCGCGCCGACAAGAAGGCCCGGATCGCCCAGGAGACGCTGGAGATCTTCGCCCCCATCGCCTCGCGTCTGGGCGTGTGGGAGTTCAAGAGCGAACTGGAGGACCTCTCGTTCCGCTATACCCTCCCCTACGAGCACGAAGAGCTCGAGCTCGAGGTCCAGGAGAACCAGTCCCGCCGTCAACAGACCGCCATCGAGGCCGTCGACGCCATCCGCCAGAAGCTGTTGAACCTGGGAATCGACGCCCGCATCGAGTGGCGCCCCAAGCACCTGTACAGCATCTACCGCAAGATGCAGCGCACCGGGCGCTCGATCGACGAGATCTACGATCTTCTGGCCGTCCGGGTCATCGTGCACAGCGTCGAGGAGTGCTATAGCGCCCTGGGGGCCGTGCACGCCTTGTGGATCCCCCTCAACGACCGCATCAAGGACTATATCGCCAAGCCCAAATCCAACAATTACCGGTCGCTGCACACCACGGTCTACGGGCCCGGGGACCAGCCCATCGAGATCCAGATCCGCACCTGGGAGATGCACAAGGTCAACGAGGCCGGCATCGCCGCCCACTGGGCCTACAAGGAGGGACGCCGGGCCGCTGCGGGGGGCTCGGAATCACAGCTCTTCCGGGAGGTCTATCCGTGGATCCGCGCCATCCTCGACTGGCAGGCCGATTCGCGGGATGCCCAGGAATACATCGAGCACCTCAAGGTCGATCTCCTGGCCAATGAGGTCTTCGTCTTTACCCCGCGCGGGGACGTGATCGACCTGCCCCGCGACTCGACCCCGGTGGATTTCGCCTATCGGATCCACACCGAGGTCGGCCATCGCTGCGTGGGGGCCCGGGTGAACGGGCGCATGGTCCCCTTGGACCATGCGCTGAAGAATGCCGACATCGTCGAAATCCAGACTTCCAAGAGCGGCACCCCCTCGCTGGACTGGTTGCGCCTGTGCCAGAGCTCCCAGGCCAAGGCCAAGATCCGGGCCTGGTTCAAGAAGGAGAGGCGCGACGAGAACGTCGCCCGCGGCAAGGATCTGGTCCGCCGCGAGCTCTCGCGGAATCGCAACGAGAATTTCCTGGCCGATGAGAACCTGATGGCGCAGGTGGCCGAGAAGCTGAACTTCGTCACGGTGGACGATCTCCTGGCCTCGCTGGGCTACGGAGAGACGACCCTGGCCCAGATCCTCTCACGGATCCAGAACCTCCTGCCGGATCCGGTCTCCCAGGAGCTCCTGCCGGTCCCCCGCAAGACCAGGAGGCGAAGCGGCCCCGGGCGGGAGGTCCTGGTCCGAGGGATGGACAATATCCTGGTCCGCCTCTCGAAGTGCTGCGCTCCCGTGCCCGGAGACCGGATCCTCGGCTTCATCACCCTGGGCAAGGGGGTCTCGGTGCATCGCGCCGACTGTCCAAACATGCGTTCTCTTTCGGTGTCCCACCCGGAGCGCACCGCCGAGGTCGAATGGACCGAGCCTGGCCCGGAGGAGAAGGGGCACTACCTGGTCGAGCTGGAAGTGACCGCATTGGACCGCAACGGGCTGCTTTCCGAGGTCATGTCGGTGATCAACGAAGCCCGGGTCCCCGCCCGTTCGTGTCGGGCCTATGCCCGCAGGGATCGAGCCTGCATGAAGCTGGGGATCGAGATCCTGCACCGCAAGCAGCTCGAGGATCTCATGAAGAAGATCCGCAAGGTCAAGGGGATCCTCGAGGTGACCCGGCTGACCCATGTGACCTCAACCTGATTCTTCGGTTTTCGGACAGGAGATCGAGTTTTTGTAACAAACACTGCGTCCATGCGCGCTGTGGTCCAGAGGGTCAGTTCGGCCCGGGTCCTGGTGGACGGCCAGATCACCGGACAGATCGCCCGGGGTCTGCTGGTCCTGGTCGCCGTCCGGGACGGAGAGGCCTCGCGCGATGTGGCCTGGATGGCCGAGAAGATCCTCAACCTGCGTCTCTTCGAGGATGAATCGGGCAGGATGAATCTGACGGTGGCCGATGTGGGCGGGGGAATCCTGGCGGTTTCCCAGTTTACGCTCTACGGAGATTGCCGCAGAGGACGACGTCCCAGTTACAGCGAAGCAGCACCTCCCGCCGTGGCGCAGGCTTTCTATGAAGAGTTCGTCAGCAGGCTTCGGGAATCGGGTCTGCTGGTCCAGGAGGGCGTCTTCCAGGCGCGGATGGATGTGCAACTCACAAACGACGGGCCCGTGACGGTCCTGGTGGACAGTCCGGAACGTCGGGGAGAGGGTGGTTCGCAGCATTGAGTTCTCGAATCCTCATCGTCGATGACTCCAAGTTCATGCGGATGCTGCTGGCGGATCTTCTGACCCGCCACGGGTTCGAGGTTCTTGAGGCCGAAAGTGGCGAGCAGGCGGTCAAGCTCTTCCTGGAGGAGTCCCCGGACCTGGTCACCCTGGACATCCTCATGCCCGGGCGGGACGGGATCGAGACCTTGCAGGAACTGCGCAATCAGTCGCCCGAGGCCCGGGTGGTCATGGTGACCGCCCTGGGCATGGAGGACTATATCAAGCGCGCCCTGGATGCGGGGGCGGACGGCTTCATCCTCAAGCCCTTCTCGGCCGAGAAGGTGCTCGAGACGGTCCAGGAGGTCCTGGATCGTCCCCTGTCGGGCCTGTAGGCCGCGCCAGCAGGATCAGCGCCAGCCCTTCCAGGACCTGGATGCGGGCCCTGTCCGAACTCACCCGGTTGGAGAGCCCTCGCGTGGAGGCCCGCTCCAACCTTTGCTCATGCAGCGGATACTCCAGGCCCTCCAGGCTCAACCGGGCGCTGGAGTCCAAGGGCAGGACCGAGCAGTTCCAACCTTGGCGATCGCTCAACGGGTGGATCCCGGGTCCGGCCAGGAAGACCTCCTCGTCCGGCGAGAGCACCCGGACGGCGAATCCCATCTTCTCCGCCTTCTCCAGCAGGGCCACCACGTTGAAGAGGGTGTGGTCCAGTCTCCCTCCCAGGGCTCCCAGGATCACGCCTTCCCTGGCCCCTCGTCGAAAGGCCTCCTCCAAGGCCAGTTCCAGATCGCTGGCATCCTTGGCGCGTGGGTGGCGCTGAACCTCGAAGCCCTCCTCCAGGCCGGGCTCCAGGGAGTCGAGATCGCCGATGAGCAGATCGGTCGGAATCCCGGCGGCCAGCGCCAGGTTCAGTCCGCTGTCGGCGGCCAGGACCAGGTCGCCGGGGTGATGGTGGCGGCGCACGAATTCCGCGGGTGGGGCCTGGCCACCGGCCAGGAGCAGGGCGCGTCGGCTCAAGGTTGAGCCCGTCGCGTCAGGATGGGGACCAGGAGCCCCGCCAGGAGGCCTGCCGGCACCAGCCACGTCGCGTTGTAGATCAAAGAGTAGAGCAGGGGGCTGGCCGGCATCTGGTCCACGGGCACGAAGAGGTGCAGAAAGAAGACACCCGACAGGACGTGGGCCACCATGCGGGCGCCCACTGCCAGGATGACGCCCGGGACATCCCAGCGTCCGCCGGGGGGCAGGGCTCCAGCCACGCCCAGCAGGCCGAAGGCCAGGGGATAGTCCAGGAAGCCCTGGATCGGGTGCAGCACGATCGGCTCCTGGAGGGCGTGCAGGGCTCCATAGAGGGCGCCGGCCACCAGGCCGCTGGCCAGCCCGCGAACCCGGGACAGGACCAGCAGCGGGACCAGGTCCAAGGAGACCTGGCCGCCATGGGGAACCGGGGCGAAACTCCAGAATCCCAGAACGAGCGAAAGGGCGACCGTGATGCCGATTTCGGCAACACGTCGCCCGGTGCCCGCCGGAGGCCGGCGCTCGTCGGTGGCTGGATGACGGTACCCTGACACCGCCTCCGCTCCCTCAGGGAGCGCCCGGGGATCAGGCGTTCTCAGCCATCTTCCCCTTGTAAGAGCGCAGGCAGCGGGTGCAGATCTTCAGGGCCTTGGGAGACCCGTTCACCAGCATGTTCACCTTCTGCAGGTTCGGCAGCCAGCGGCGCCGGGTCCGCCTGTTCGAGTGGCTCACCATGTTGCCACTGAGGGGGCCCTTGCCGCACGATTCGCAAACTCTGGCCATGACTTGTGATCCTCCTAGTGTGTCCGCGGGGGCGGCTTTTCCCCACAGGAGCGGGGGACGGGAAGCCAAAGGGCCTCATCCCAAGCCGCAAAAGCCTCGGTATCTTAGCATGGCCTCGGACGCGTGTCCAGAGCGTCTCGGGCCAATCCGGGCCGGGGCCTCCGGCCGGCGCTCGGAACTCTGGGAACCTTTCATCGAAAAACAAAGGGGAAGCGGCTCTTCGCTTAGAAAAACCCAGGTATCTGTTCAAGGAAGGGGCACCGCGATGGATATCGGCAGAGCTTTCAACTACCCCCGGAACGATCCCGGGTGGGTCACCAAGATGCTGATCCTGGGTGTGGTCAGCGTCGTTCCCATCCTGAACCTGGCAGGGTTCGGCTACATGATCGAGGGCCTGCGCCGGGTGGCTCGCGGGGACGATTCCGCGTTGCCCGAGTGGGACAACTTCGGCGGCTACTTCAGCGACGGGTTGCGAATCCTGGTCACCTACCTGGTGTATGCCCTTCCCCTGCTGCTGATCCTGGGCGTCTTCATCGGGATCACCATCGCCTCCGGAGAGCATGGGGATTCGCTGGGCCTGCTGGGCCTGCTGGTGAACCTCTTCCAGCTCTTCTGGCAATTCGTGCTGTGGGTGGTCTGGCCGGCCCTGGTGATCCAGGTCGCCTTCCGTCCGGGCTGGGGCGTGGGCTTTGATTTCGGGGCTCTGATGGGCACGGTCACCCGGAATGTCGGCGCCTACGTGATGGCCCTGGTGATGACGGTGGCCTTCGGCATCCTGGGGAGCGTCGGCATCCTGGCCTGCGGCGTGGGGGTCCTGATCACGGCTCCCTATGCCCAGATGTGCACGGCCCACCTCTTCGCCCAGTTGGCCCAAGGAAACCTGGACCAGGTGCACCCGGCCGAATACTCCTGAGGTCGGACCTGCGGATTTTCGGATGAAGGACGCAGGGCGGGCTTCCCGAAGGGGAGCCCGTCTTTCTCTTTATAAGCGAAAAGGAGCGTTGTAGATGTCTTTTGCCCTGTCTTGTCCCCCCGTCCCCGTCAACGAGCCTGTTCGCAGCTATGCCCCGGGAAGCCTTGAGCGGGCCGGTCTGCAGCGTCGCCTCGAGGAACTCGCGGTAGAACCCGTCGAAATCCCCCTCTATATCGGAGGCGAGGAGGTCCACACCGGCGACCTCGAGGAGATCCGGGCCCCCCATCGCCGGGACCTGGTCCTGGGGCATTACCACAAGGCCGGGCCCGAGCACGTCGAACACGCCATCGCCGTGGCCATGGCCTCCCGCGAGGCCTGGATGCGCACTTCCCGAGAGGAGCGTACGGCCATCTTCCTGCGGGCTGCCGAGCTTCTGGCCGGGCCCTGGCGCGAGACCCTGAACGCCGCGACCATGCTCGGTCAGAGCAAGACCGCCTATCAGGCCGAGATCGACTCGGCCTGCGAGCTGATCGACTTCTGGCGCTTCAACACCCACTTCATGGCCCAGATCTACGCCCAGCAGCCCCTGAGCTCTCCGGGGGTCTGGAACCGCATGGAGTACCGCCCCCTGGATGGCTTCGTCTTCGCGGTGACCCCCTTCAACTTCACCGCCATCGCCGGCAACCTGCCCACGGCCCCGGCCATGATGGGCAACACCGTGGTGTGGAAGCCGGCCTCGAGTTCGGTGTACTCCAACTGGCTGGTCATGCGGCTTCTGGATCAGGCCGGGCTGCCGCCGGGGGTGATCAACTTCGTGCCGGGATCCGGGTCGAAGGTCGGCAACCCGGTGATGGAAAGCCCCCACCTGGGCGGCGTGCACTTCACGGGCTCGGTCCAGGTCTGGAACCGGCTGTGGCGTCAGGTCGGCGAGAACCTGGACCGCTATCGCTGCTACCCCCGACTGGTCGGCGAGACCGGAGGCAAGGACTTCGTGGTGGGCCACCCCTCCGCCGATCCCGAGGCCCTCCTGGTCGGCCTGCTGCGCGGCGCCTTCGAGTTCCAGGGGCAGAAGTGCTCGGCTGCCTCCCGGGCCTATCTCCCCGAGAGCCTCTGGAAGGGCGGCCTGCGCGAGCGCCTGCTCGAGGAGGTCGAGAGCATCCCGATGGGGGACGTGGCGGATTTCCGCAACTTCATGGGGGCCGTCATCGACCAGGAGGCCTTCGATCGCATCTCGGGCTACCTCGACCATGCCCGCAACTCCGCCGGGATCGAGGTTCTGACCGGAGGGTCCGCGGATTCCTCGAAGGGTTTCTTCGTCCAGCCCACGGTCGTGGTGGTGCAGGATCCCCGAGACCGGATCATGCAGGAGGAGATCTTCGGACCGGTGCTGGCGATCCACGTCTATCCGGATTCCGGGTTCCACGAGACCCTGAGGTTGTGCGAGGCCACCTCGCCCTTCGGCCTGACCGGAGCCGTCTTCGCCCAGGATCGCCGGGCCGTGCAGCAGGCCTTCGAGGTCCTGCGCTTCGCGGCCGGCAACTTCTACATCAACGACAAGCCCACCGGGGCCGTGGTGGGGCAGCAACCCTTCGGCGGTTCGCGCCTGTCGGGCACCAACGACAAGGCGGGGAGCATGATGAACCTCCTGCGCTGGACCTCGGCACGGGCCATCAAGGAGACCTTCGTGCCGCCCACCGACTGGCGCTACCCCTTCATGGCCGACGAGGGATAGCCTTGGGGTCGACCCCGAGGCTTTGGGAACCGCGCAGCAGGGCGTCCTTCAAGGGCGCCCTGCTTGTTGCAGGGGAAGCATGGTGGCGGCCAGGGGATCGTGCCGGCGCCGGTTGAGGCGGGCCCGTTTGAAGTCGCGCACGGCGTAGCAGCAGACGCAGCCGGCCGGGCACGAGTCATACATCCCGATGTCGCGGCTGGGCGCGCAGCGGCAGGCCTGGCGCTGGCCGGGATCCTGGAGCCGGGAGAGCTCCAGGCCGAAGGCGCGGCCGATCTGGTCGGCGTCGATGCAGCTCCCGGCGGGGATCCCGAATGCGTCGAGGTCCTCGGCGCAGCTCTCCAGGCGGATGGAGTTCTGCTCGGCCATTTCCACCAGATCCCGCAAAAGGCCCGCGTCCGGCAAGGGAGCCTCGATCTGGTGGGGGGTCCCCTCCAGCGTCCGCAGGCGCGGGGCCAGCCGGGGATAGAGGTCCACCAGGCTCAGCTTGCAGCACCGGGTGAGACCTGAAAGGCGGCGTGCCAGCTCGCCGAAGCGCCGCCGGTGCCATTCGGCGTCGGTGGCCTGGGACATGATCAGCGGGTCGTAGCGCCAGGTCACCCGTTCCGGCCCCAGGCGCTCGGAGAGCCGCCCGAAGGCCCGCACCGCCCGCTCCAGGGAAAGGCAGTGGGGGTCCAGCTCGCGGGGATGGCCCACCAGGGTGACCAGGAAGACCGTCCGCAGCCCCCGGTCCTCCATTTCGTCCAGGTGCGCCAGGATGGGCAGGGGATTGCGGGTCCAGAAGACCACGGCGTCGACGTCCTGGGGGGCCAACGAGACTCGGGAGACCTGGCTGGGACGAAAGGGATTGGGAACCTCGCAGAAGCCCGCCCGGACCCGGTTCATCCACCAGGTCGGGTAGAAGGCGGGCAGATCCGTGCGGCGGCTGGCGCTGAGGATCACCCCGAGAGCCTCAGGAATCTGTCCAAGGCAAGGGGGACCCGGCTACTGCTCGACCCACCAGGACAGAGTGCGGGCCCGGCCCTGGATCCCCGTGCTCAGGGAACTCAACCCGATCAGGACCGAGGGGTCGTAGGTCACGTCGGTGTTCTTGGCCTCGACGTTGCCGTCCACCGTGACCGAGCCCGAGCGGGTGATCACCACGCCGGTGAGCTGCGAGTTGCCGTTCACGTCGAAGTCGCCGTTGCGGACGTAGAACAGGCCCTTCATCGTC
>JALHDH010000148.1 GCA_022839105.1 bacterium | reverse complement strand
GATGGCTTTGATGCAGCGGCGCGCCTGGCTCGCTCCTCTCCGGGCGGCTCTTGTGGCCCTGGGGCTCCTGCTCCTGCTCAATCAACTCGCCGAACGCCAGGCTCCTCCTCGGAATCCCGAGCTGATGCCCTACCGCAAAGAGTGGCCTCTGGGGATGCTGAAACCCGATGAGTCCGGCTTGGCCATGACCGCCATGGGGGATGTGATTCCGCCCCCACGCCCGGGTGGCCCCTTTCGGATCCTGCTCTTGGGCAGTTCGGCCCTGCGCGGGGGAGGGGTGGTCCCCTTCCAGAGCATCCCGGGCCACCTGCAACGGCTGCTGCACGAGGAGGGGATCGCCGTCGAGACCATCAACGGAGGGGTGCCCGGATCCGACTCGGGCCAGCAGTTGCAGTACCTCCTGGAATCCTTCGACACGCTGCAGCCCGACCTGGTGGTCCATCATGGGGGGAACAACGAGTTCTTCAGGTTGCTGATCCACAAGCAGCTCAATCCCCATTGGAGCGCCCGAGCCGAGAAGGTCCGCCTGGCCCTCGATCACCTGGCCCTGTATCGCTGGCTGGCACCGCGCTTCCAGAGGCCCTCTCCGCCCCTCGGCGCGGCCGGGATGGCGATCTTCCAGCTCACCTCGAAGGTGGATCGGGAGGATGTGCCCCTGGTCGAGGATCGTTATGAGAGGCACCTGGCCGCGATGGGGAGGGCCGGTCGGGCTCGAGGGGTGCCGGTGGTCTTGAGTTCGTTGGCCGTCAACGAGATGTTCCCACCCAAGGACCCCTTCCCTGAGGACCCGCCCGCCCTGCAGGCCGATCTGGAGAGGGCCTTCCAGGATGGGCGTCTGGTGGCGTTCCTGGAGGACCACGTCCGCCGGCATCCCGACCAGGCCTGGGCCCGCTTTGCCCTGGGGCAGTTCCTGGTCAGCGAGGGAAGGGAAGAGGAGGCGGCGGTCCACCTCTCGGCGGCGGTGGAGCTGGATCCCGCTCCCGTCAGGACCCTGCCCTCCCAGGGGCCGAGGGCTGAAAGGGCGGCCCGGGCCTCGGGTGCGCTCTTCCTGGACGTCCCGGCCCGCCTGCGCCAGAGCGACGGCCCGATCCTCGGGGACCAGCTCTTCCTGGACCACTGCCACTACCTCCCTGAAGCCAATCGGGCGGTGGCCCGAGAACTGGTGGGCCTGCTGAAGAGCCAGGGGATCCTGCCGGCGCCCTCGCAGCCGCCTCTGCCTCGCTCCCAGGACCCGCTGGACCTGGAGGCCTTCCAGGGCCACGACGACTTCCGTCCGGATGCCGGGCAGGCTCCCCGGAACTGGGATTTCCTGCCCCGGGAGCTGATCGTGAAGATGGGGTGGGAGCAGAGAGCCTTCCAGCATCCCGCGGGCCACGTTGCCGAGCTCCGCTCGAAGCCGTCTGGCGACGCCCTGCGCCAGGAGGTCCTGCAAGGACACCTGGCCTATCTGGGATTGGAGCCGGAACTGGCCGTCGAGCATTACCGCAAGGCCCTGGCTGAAGCCCCGGATCGCGCGGTCCTGTGGCGCAACCTGGGCCATGCCCTGGCCCAGGCTGGCCAACTGGGCGAGGCCCTGGACTGCTGGCAGGAGTTCTTGAACCGGGGGGGGCAGGACCCCCACCTGGTCGAGATCCTGAGGTCCCGGCAGAGGGAGGGGCCGGAACCCTCCTCTCGTGCCGCCCCCGCTTCCAGTCCGCACGGGATGAGGGGCCTGTCAGGGGACTCGAGGTGAAGCGGGCCTCCTGCCGCATCCTGAAGGCCTTCATGCTGGCCCTGGCCCTCTTGAGCCTGGTCAGCCTCCTGCTGGAATCCAGGGCGCCCCAGCCGGATCCGCTGCCCCTGCCCCTGCGCCGCGGGATGCCTCATTCGCTGGGCCCCGGCGTCGGGCTTGCCGGGATCCTTCTCACCGCGTCGGGGCAGCCCGTGGTCCCCGAGCCGGAGAAGGGGGCGTTGCGGATCCTGTTCCTGGGAGGCTCCTCTCCCTTCGGCTACGGGACGACCCGCTTCCGCTCCTATCCCGGGATCCTGCAGGCCCGCCTGGACGACGCCGGCCGACCCGTGGAGGTGGTCAACGGGGCCTTCGCGGCCATGGATCTCCTGGACAGCCTCGAGGTCCTGCGTCGGGCCCTGCCCGAGATGCGCCCGGGCCTGGTGGTCTGTGCCCTGGGGATCAACGAGACGCTCCGACTTCGACTCTATTCCTCCGAGAACCCGGACTGGAGCCCGAAGCTGGAGTCCTGGCGCCAGGAGTTCGAGCGATTCGCCCTGTATCGCTTCCTGGCCGCCAGGTTCGGGGGGATTCCCCGGCCGGATTCGGCGCCCCCGGCCGGTGAACCCCGCCTCAAGCCGCTGGGGCCGGAACATCTCGACCTGCTCCGGCCTGTCCTGAAGCGAAATCTGGAAGAGCTGGTCCGGCTCTGTCGCCAGGCCGCGGTCCCCCTGGTCCTGGTCGTCGACCCCAGCAACGAGATGTGGCCCCCCTGCGTCGCCCCGGAATGGACCGAGGGCTCTCCCTGGCTGAAGGCCTGGGAGGCCTATCGGACAGGAGTGCGACTCCTGCAGGAAGGACACAAGGACCAGGCCCTGGCCAGCCTGCAGCAGGCCATCGAGTCCGATCCCCGGCCCTTTCGCACCCTGCCCTCGATCGCCGCCCTGATCCGCGAGGTGGCCCGGGATTCCGGGATCCCGGTCCTGGAGGGGATGGAGGGCCTGCGCCGGGTGAGCCCCAGCGGCCTGGCCGACGAGAACCTCTTCTACGACAACTGCCACCTCTCGCCCCCGGGGAATCAGGCCTTCGCCGGACTCCTGGAGGCCTTCCTGGAACAGGAGGGATTGCTCCCGCCCTCGGTACGGGGCCTCGCGCCTCCGGTTCGCGATCCGGCCGATCTCGAGAGGGTGGATCTGCTGGACGAGGCCAGCGTCCTGCCCCCCATGCCTGAGAACCTGCTCACCCCTCCGCCGGACTGGAGGTCCGAGCGCTTCCCCTGGACGCACGCGCAGTTCCGGCGCCGCCTGCCCCCGGAGACGACCTTGGAGGGGCAGGTCGCCCGAGGCCATCTGGCCTTCAACGAGAGGAAGGCCGAGCAGGCCGTCGCCTGGTACCGCGAGGCCTGTCGGCAGGAGCCCCGCCGGGCGGTTTTGTGGAGGAACCTGGGCCACGCCCTGCTGGCCTCGGATCAGGGCCCCGAAGCCGTGGAGGCCTATGCGGAGTTCCTGCGCCTGGGAGGTCGGGACCCCCGACTCGAAGGTCTGGTCCGCGCCGCGTCGGCTTCCCAGCCCCCGCCTCCAGTTCGGGAAGAGGCCGGATCGGTGCCCTGAACGGGGAGGCGCGAGGGAGGCCGTCGAAGGCCGGGCTCCGGAGGAACGGTCGATGGGAGGGATCTGCTTGGAACCGGGAAGGGCGGACCGCGTCTCCCCCCTGGACATCCTGCTGTACAAGCCCATCGTGGCCGTCCGCCACGCGGTCCTGCCTCCCTTGGGCCTGGGGTATCTGGCGCGAGCCCTCCAGGAGGAGGGGCACCGGGTGGCGATCTGCGACCCGGGCCGGGAGCGAATGGATTGGGGCGGGTTCGCCCGTCTGGTCCGGGAGGGCTGTTTCGATCTCGCGGGCGTCCAGGTCTTCACCCCCGAACTGGCCGCGGTCCGGCGTCACCTGGACCTCTGGCGGCAGCTCTCGGCGCAGACCTTCCTGGTCCTGGGGGGCGCGCACGTCAGCGGCGACCCGGTGGGCACCATGGAGTGGTTCCCGGCGGCGGACTTCGGCTTCGTCGGTGAGGCCGAGAGGGGCCTGGCGGGCCTGGCCCGCCTCTCCGTTCCTCAGCGCCGGGACCCCGCATTCCTGGCCGAGATCCCCGGTCTGGTCTGGCGTCAGGGGGGCGAGGTGCGGGTCAACCCCAACCCTCCGCTCCAGGACCTCGACAGCTTGGGCTTCCCCGCCTGGGAACTCATGCCCCCGGCCTCCTATCCGGTGGCCCCCCACGGCCTGGTCTGCCGTCAGGCCCCGTCGGCTCCCCTGGTCACGTCCCGAGGATGCCCTTTCGGCTGCACCTTCTGCGCCACCCGGGCGGTGGGCACGCGCCAGTTCCGCCAGCGCAGCGTCGGGAACGTCCTGGCCGAGATCCGGGCCTTGGCGGAGTCCCATCGCGTCCGCGAGATCCACATCGAGGACGACAACTTCACGCTCCGGCGCGACTACGTCCTGGAATTCTGCGAGCGCCTGCAGGAGGAGAAACTCGGCCTGACCGTGGCGCTGCCCAACGGGGTCCGGCTCGATACCTTGGACGCCGAGGTCCTCCAGGCCATGGAGCGGGCCGGCTTCCACTCGCTGGCCGTCGGTATCGAATCGGGAAGCGACCGCGTCCTGAAGCTGATCGAGAAGTCCCTATCCCGGGACCTGATCGCCCAGAAGGTCCGCCTGATCAAGAAGACCACCTCGCTCTCGGTGACCGGGTTCTTCATGCTGGGCTATCCGACCGAGACCGAGGAGGAGATCCTCCAGAGCCTCCGCTTCGCCAAGGAACTGCCCCTGGACCACGTGACCTTCACCTGCTGCATGCCGCTTCCCGGTTCGGCCTTGTGGGAGGAGTATCGGGCCCGCCGCGGCGAGGCCATTCCCTGGGAGGACTTCTTCTTCTATCGCGCGGTGGAGGGGCTTTCGGAGCTGCCGGCGGACCGGCTTCGGGCCCTGCAGCGGCGAGCCATGCGCGAGTTCTACCTGCGTCCCCGCGTGCTGGCCGGGGCCCTGGGCCGGATGCGCTCATGGGACCAGGTGGCCAACGCGCTCGGCCGCCTGGTCGAGCTCTTCCGGCGCACCTGAGGAGTTCTCTGGAGGAAGCCTCTGGCGCGAGGAGGAAGCCCCGCTTCCGGGGTTGATGCGCCTGAAGTCGCGCCCTGGGCTCGGGGGCAAGCAGATGTCGGACTGGCGAGGTCGACTGGCCCGCGCCGGGGAGGAGGCCGCCGCGAGCTTCCTCCAGGCGCGGGGCCTGAGGATCCTGGAGCGCAACTACCGCTGCCCGGTCGGCGAGATCGACCTGGTGGCCGTGGTCGGCCGCACGCTGGTGATCGTCGAGGTCAAGAC
>JALHDH010000027.1:43005-44936 GCA_022839105.1 bacterium | reverse complement strand
CGGAGGTCGCCGCCAGGATCTCCGAGGCGGCTCCGGCCAGCCCGTCGGCGGTCTGGTTCAGGGCCCGCAGGACCTCCTCCACCCGGTGGCGGGCCCGTCGCTCGGCATCGAGCTGGACCTCGATCCGCTCGGTCATGGAGTTGAACCCCTCGGCCAGACCCGTGATCTCATCGTTCCCGACCAATGGGGCCCGGGCCGTGAAGACGCCGCGGGTGACCTCCTGGGCCACCTCGTGCAGGGTCTTGATCCGGCTGGTCACCGTCCGGCTCAGGATCAGCACCCACAAGAGGATGCTCATGAAGACCACGTAGCCGCTCGTGCTGATCATGTTCGCGTTCTGGGAGGTCCGCTCGGTGCGGGTGGACATGGCGCTGGCCGCGGAGGTGATCCCCTCGAGGATCCGCCGGAATCGCCGCTCGACGTCGGCGGTCGCCAGGACGTTCTTGACCTCCTCGGGTGACTCCATGCGCGCCAGGCGGTCCAGGTCGTTCTTGAAGCCGATCCACAGGACGTAGGAAAGGTCCAGTTCGTTCTTGATCTCCATCAGATCCATGGGGATGGCGCTGGCCAGGTTGTTGAGTTCCTGGCTGAAGACCTCCAGGTCCCGGATCAGCTCCCCTTGCAGATCCCCCCTGGAGCCGGGTTCGGAGATCCAGGCCAGCCGGTTGCTGAGGTAACCGATGCGCCACAGGCGGCTCTCGGCCTGGGAGGCCTGCTGGCGGACCTGGTTCACGCTCTGCACCCGCGGGTCCATGACGAACATCATGTAGAGCGTGACGGCCACGCTCAGGACCAGCAGGACCAGCACGATGAAGGACATCATGCCGGCCAGGGACTTGCGCCGCACCCCGCGACCCACCGCCGCTGCGCTCTCGGACGCTGACTTCCGCTCGCCCGAATGGCCTCGGTTGCTCATTCCAGATCCTCCTGTACGATCATCCTCGGGTCTCTGGCCAGGACCTCGAGATCGAGCACCACAGCCAGGTCATCAGTCGTCCCTCGCACGGCGTTCCGCGGGATGCGCTCGGTCACCTCCGGGGGGGGGCGCAGCGAGTCCAGGTAGAGCATTCTCAGGCGGGAATCCGCCAGGATCCCCCAACGCAGGCCACCCGCCTCCACCAGGATGGCCCGCGGGTGGTCCGAGATGCCGCGCTTGGGGATGTTGAAGAAGGTTCTCAGGTCCATGACCGACCAGATCAGGCCCCGAACCGAGACGATCCCCAGGATGAAGGGGGGCACGCCGGGCAGGGGGGCCAGGAAGGTGGTCGGGACCACCTCTCGGACGTGCCGGGCCTCGATGGCGTAGGCCTCCGGTCCCAGGCGGAACTCCAGGAGGCTCAGCCGGCGTTCGGATTCCGGGGTCGAGGTGTCCGGCCGGGCCAGATCGCGGGCGCGCCGGGCCAGGATTTCCTGGGAGTTCTCGTTCATGGCAGGGCTCCGGAGCGCGACCAGGTGCGCTCGAGGATCTCGGCCAGGTGTCGAGCCTCTCCGACGGTCATCCCGGCCCCTTCAGGGAGGGGGGCCTCCGGGGGGATGCCTTCGATGGACTTGAAGAAGTTTGCCAACGAACGCGTCAGGCCGGCTTCGCCGCGGCGGGCCTGCACCCGGGCCATCTGCAGATGGGCCAGGGCCAGCCCGGAGTCCAGGTACAGGGCGCGGCGCAGCGAGTCCAGCGCATCCTGGAGGAGTTCCATCTCCTCCTGGACCAGGGCCAGGACCAGCCACCCGGAGGCCGAGACGGGCTCGGCCTCGACGCACTCGGTGGCCCGGGCCAGCGCGCCGACCAGATCCCCCCGATCGGCTGCCTGGCGCGCCTGGTCCAGGAGAACCGAGGGCTCTGGCAGGCTCGGGGCAGGAGGGAGAGGGGGGGGCGGGGCGACCTCCGGAGGGGGAGAGGGGAGGGCCGTGGCGGGCGCCGCTGGAGGAAGCGG